>JAQVZQ010000099.1 GCA_028708095.1 Dysgonamonadaceae bacterium | reverse complement strand
GAGATTGACAATGAAACACATTAACCGGGCATTTGTAGACGACATGGGCTTCTTTGTTAATCAAATCAATAAATTATACTGCAATTGTAGTGGCGGTGCCTCCGTGCCCGCCATTATTTGAATAATACATTAACCACAAAGGACGCAAAAAGAACTTCAAAGAAGGAGTCTCTCGTATACAAAAAGGAGTGAATAACAAAACGATTTAAAAACATAACAAATATGAAAACATTAAAATTTAAAACCAACATAGAGTGTTCCAATTGTGAGGCACGTGTAAAACCATTTTTAGATAAGAAAGAAGGAATCGTTTCGTGGAAAGTTGATACTGATCATGCAGACAAAATCCTAACTGTTGAAACAGAAATTTTAGAAGCTAAAGATGTGATTAAGACAATTAAAAGGACTGGATTCGTTGCTGAAGAAATGCAGTAGTGACTAGGTTAAATGTGAGAAGGGGAAAGTAAATGTTGTTACGACTAAAATAAAAGATGTACATTTGCATTTTCATACACAAACCTATTCATTTATAGTATGTTTTTTCAGTCTCACATTGGAGAAATAGCCTCGTTGGGTGTGGCTGTTTGCTGGACCATGAGCGCACTTTATTTTGAGAAAGCTGGGCACAAAGTTGGTTCACTTTCGGTTAACCTTATCCGTATTTTTCTTGCAGTTATATTTTTAGGAATTACCTTGCTATTTACGCAAGGTAATTTTTTTCCAACCGATGCTACTTTCGAAAATTGGTTTTGGTTGGGCTTGTCTGGTGTAGTTGGGTTCTTCATTGGCGACTTGCTTCTTTTCCAATCGTATATTGTTATTGGCTCTCGCACCTCTCAGTTGGTAATGAGCCTAGCACCAATGCTCACTGCGGTAATAGGATGGTTCTTTTTGAGTGAGATTCTTTCATTGCAGAGTATTATCGGAATTGTGGTGAGTGTGTCAGGGGTTATAATTGCCATTGCTGGCAAAAGATTGAAACTCAATATTCCTTTCAAAGGTTTTTTGTATGCCTTAGGTGGCGCGCTTGGACAAGCACTTGGTTTGATATTGAGCAAAAAAGGGATAGGGGATTATGATCCACTTGCTGCTACACAAATTAGGGCCATCTTCGGTTTTGCCTGTTTTCTCATTTTAATGATCTACCTCAAGCGTATGAATCGAGTTGTGCTGGCAATGAAAGATCTAAAAAGTATGAAAGCAATCACAGTTGGCACTATTTTTGGTCCATTTATAGGAGTTACCTTGTCACTCTTTGCTATTCAACGAACACATACGGGTGTTGCATCGGCACTTATGGCTTTGGCACCCATCATTATTATTATCCCCTCAGCCATTATGTTCAGAGAGAAAATCACAGCACAACAGGTTATTGGGGCATTTATTAGTATGATTGGTGCGGCTGTGTTTTTTATATGAATGGAGATACATCAAACTCTGTGAGAAATACGATGCTTCGATGTAAAATGTCACTCCTTACGGAGTTTTGTCATAGTTCTATACTATTTGCTATAATAATTTCAGCCCGTTTGGGCTTTAGTGAAGTGCTAAAGAGATGATAGGAGCAATCGCTGGCGCAAGTCTCCCGACCTTGTGCCTGCAAATTTAATGTACAAAAACACTGGTCAGGAGACCAGCATCAGCGGTGTGTTTGTTTGAGTTAGGTGTTGATTAAAGAGAGTTTGTGGTTGTTTCAATTGATATTCGTGGAAACGTTGATTTATGCTTTTGTATAATAATATTTTTCATGCATGAATTTGTCATCCAAGATGCCATATTTTATCAGTAGAGTCACTCAATGTGTAATAAAGCAATCACTTCACCTCAACAGTTCTTTTCTCCTTATCACTCTGAAAAGCCAAATCAATTATTTTCATCACATTTGCACCCTCTTCAGCTGTCACAGCAAGGTCACATTTTCCCCATATTGCATCACGAAGATTTATAAAGTAATCACGATAATCTCCGTTTTCGCTTTCAACAATACTGGTCATCTCCACTCCTTCATATTCAGTTTTCATTGTTCCCCATATCGATTCAGGTTCTTTTCCCCAATCAGGAGTATTTGGAATATCTCCTCTATCAAGGTGTTCTTCTTGTACATCAAGACCATATTTAATAAAAGAACCTTTAGTACCATGAATTTGATAGGTCGGCCCTGGCATCTTGGCCAAAATACTTGATTTTAAAATTGCTTTATGGGTAGGGTAGTGTAACCAGATATCAAATGAATCATTCGCTTTAGACCAAGATCTCATTCTTGTAATATTTGCCGTTACAGCTAGTGGCATACCGAAAAAATATAGAGATTGATCTATTAAATGTGAACCAAGGTCGTGAAAAATGCCTGAACCTGGTAAAGCCTCTTCGCGCCAAGCCATAACACCTTTTGGGTCTGGACGAAAACGATCGAAATGTGTTTCGTAATCCACAACATCGCCCAAGATACCACTGGTCAATATTTTCTTTACTGTTCTGGTGTCGCTCGTAAACCTACGGTTGTGATAGACTGAGAGTATTTTATTTTTTTGTTTTGATAGCTCCACCAGTTCCTGTGCTTCTGCGTAATTAACAGTAAAAGGTTTCTCTACCACTACATGCTTATTGGCAAGCAATGCCTCTTTTGCCCAATGAAAATGTACAGTGTTGGGAGAGGCAACAATTACCAAATCAATTTCAGGGTCTTCTACAATGTTCTTTGCATCAGCTACAATCGTTGTATGCGGGTATCTTTCCTTAGCTAAGCTAATCTTTTCAGGATCTGATGTGCTGATTTTGGAGAGCTCCAATCCTTCTACAACATCTACAAAAGGCGCGTGAAAAACCCTGCCTGATAAACCATAACCGATAATGCCTGTACGAATAATATTTTCCATGAATGTATATTTTAATTGTCTTTTTATTCTTTTTCAAATATAGAGAATATTGTTGAATAATTCTAATTACATCTATCCTACCATGGATGTATATTATTCGTTATACTGTAATATTAATAGAATCAATTTATGAAGTAAGTCTAATTAGATGGAGAAATTATAACGGATCTTCTTTTCGTCCTAACAAAAAAGCCACCAACTTATGAGTTGCTATGGCTCTATGGCTTAAGCTGTTTTTTATGTCATTAGACAGCTCGCCAAAAGTTTTATCATATCCATGGGGCTTGAAAATTGGATCATATCCAAAACCATTCTCTCCATGTTTCGAATGTGTTATTTCTCCAGTAATTTCACCTTCAAAATAATATATTTCATTATTTAAAATAAGAGCAATAACCGTTCTGAATCTTGCTTTCCTGTTTTCCACGTTTTGTAAACTATGAAGGAGCTTTGTCATATTATTTTCTGCATCACCATCATCTCCTGCATATCTTGAAGAGTAAATCCCAGGAGCATTGTTCAAAGCTTCAACTTCCAATCCAGTGTCATCAGCAAAGCAATCCATTCCAAATTTATCTTTCACAAATTGTGCTTTAATGAGCGCATTTTCTTTTAAAGTAATACCCGTCTCAGGTATTTCTTCATGACAGTTGATATCAGCTAAGCTAAGGATTTCTAGTTTTCCTTGGCTTATTTTCTTTATTTCATCGAGCTTGTGTTGATTATTGGTTGCGAAAACTATTTTCATGCTTATACTATTTTGCTTGGTTTTAGGTTTTAAAATTGATTTGTTGGTTTATGTATGGGTGCTATCACATAGATTGGATAATTATTGATTTATTTCGTGATTATGCTTTCTCAAGCAATTTGTTTGAAAGAGAATTAGATTATTTTTTAATTATATCTTTTAGATCATGAAGTGATTGAAATTTAAAAAGATATGCCATAGTACCATAAGAAATAACACCAGTAAGTCCACCAACAGAAATTCTAATGAAGTCGTTCATTTCAAAACCAATTAATACTTGGTCTACACCCCACGTTATGGATCCTGCAATCACACTAATAAATAATGCAGGTAAAACATCCTTAATTTGCTCTAAACCACTATAATTTATGAATTTGCCTGAATAATAAGCATTTATAAAGAGTGTTATGGATGACGATATTACTATCCCCCATAATAAACCAAATATACCAAAAGGAATCGATAAAGCCACAGTTATTACTAATAAAGTTTTCTTTATTACTTCTAATTTTAAAAATAAATCGCTTCTCCCTTTTACATTTAAGACGTTTAAATTATATGAATGAAAAGGATATATTATACCATGTACACACAAAATTTGAAAATAAGGTACTGCTGGCAACCATTTTTCTGTAAAAACAAACCGAAACATAGGTGTTGCTAACACTCCCATTAATATTAAAATTGGTGCTATAAAAAATATCACCATTTTTAGTATTTTCTTATATACTTTCTTTAATCGCTCATTATCATTCTTAATCGTTGAAAATAAAGGGAAAGTTACTTTATTCAAACTTCCTGAAATATTATCAACTGGCAGCTTGATTACAGTATTAGCTCGTGTATAATAACCCAACTGAGCAGGTGCAAACATTCTACCAATAACCAACGTGTATATGTTCGAAAACACTGCATCTATTAAACCAGACAGCAATAATTTATATGAAAAATTAAAATGGTATTTAAATTTATTCATATTGAATGAAAGTGAAGGTTTCCACTTTGTAATGATCCAGAGCTGTATAGTACTTAAGAATGTTTGGAACATTCTCATCCATACAAGACTCCAAACTCCGTATCCTAAATAAGCCAACAAAATACCTAAAATTCCTCCTCCAATTATCGAAGGGATGTAAATTATTGTTTGAGTTTTAAAGTCCATTTTCTGTGTTAATCTAGTATAATGAACTATTGTTAAAGCATTAATAATAAATGAAATACCGAAAACGCGAGTTAAATTGACTAATATTGGCTGATTGAAAAATTTTGCAATAAGAGGGGCTGTAAAATATAGTATTATATAGGCAACAATGCTTCCAATTATATTAAAATAAAATACTGTTGAAAAGTCTTCTTGATCTGCATCTGGGGTTCTAATTAACGATGTGGCCAATCCACTATCGATTAAAACTGTACCAATAGTTATAAATATACTAATCATTCCTATAATGCCGAATTCAGCAGGCAATAGTAGTCTAGCTAATATAACTGATATTATAAATCCAATGCCCTGAGAATTAAACTGTTGAACAAAGGTCCATAGCATCCCAGAAAGTGCTTGTTTTTTTAAATTCATTTGATTTTACAAATAAGTTTTATATATAATATATAAAGATTGGAGCTTTTAAGTTCTAATTCCTTCAATTACTAATTGTATAAACATTAATAATAAAGTTAAGTTTTCATTTATCAAAAATATTGCCTGAGGAATAGATTTTAAATCCTTTTTGTAGAGTCTTTATCTCATCAATTAAAACTATTATTTGATTACAAAAGTACATGAAATGCATATAACATCATGTTTTTATTATTGTTTTTAAATATACCGACTATAATTATTAAAAATAGTCATAACATCTACTTGAACTTTATGTAAAAAGCAACGTTAATCTTAATGCTACTCTAATTTTTTTTAAAAAATGAATTAACACTATGATAATTTTGAATGCAGCAGGACAAACCTGCAATAAATTTTTCACTTACCTAAAATATTTAGGAGATAGTTTGGAAACAGGTGAGAAAATTGTTATTCTTTCTCCTGATGTTTCTTTACAACATTATCCTAATTTAATTAATTCAAAACAAATAAAGTTCCCTTTTTATTTCAAAGTAATATCCAACGTAATTGGTTATCAAAAAAATATTAAATACTTGTATTTTTTATTTGGTAATAGGTATAGTATCAAATTCTTGAATAGTTTTTTTAAACTAATTCCACGAGTACGGTTTATAAATGCTCCAACTGGTTCTAATAAAAGCAAAAACTACAATAAACACACTACAGAGATTAAAAATATTTTCACACCAAACCAGCAAATAATTCAAAATGTAGAGTCTGTGTTTAATGAAATACGAATTACGCATCAAATTATTTGTGGGGTGCATTTACGTTATGGTGATTATAAAACATTTGAAGGAGGTAAATACTATTATAGTGAGGATCAATATCATTCTAAAATGTTAGAGATAAAAGAAATCTTTCCTGATCAAAATGTTGCTTTCTTTATTTCGAGTAATGAAAAGATTGATCTATCCAAATTTAGTGAATGTAATTGTTTTACAATTCCAAATAGTAATGCAGCCAAAGATTTGTATGGGTTAAGCTTAACTGATTATATAATAGGTCCACCTTCTACTTTTTCAGGTTGGGCATCTTACTACGGGAATACTCCATTGTATTTTATTGAGGATATTTCTGAGGAGATTAAAAAAGAGTCATTTTTTCAAATATTTGATATTTGGACGTAAGAATAATCCAATCAATAAAATCAGATATTTAAAAAGATATTTTATTTTAATATAAAAAAATGTTTTTCACTGATAATGCTAAATGCTTCAATATTTATAATTAACTTGCAATTTATGTTTAAGGAGTTGTTTTTGGATTGAAAGATGTTTGTTTTTCTGCTGTACCGTAAAAAATATATTATATATGACAAAAACTTGTTGCATGTTTAATTATGCACCTCATTATCGAAATTTGATTTACTCAAAAATTGATAAAGAGTTAAAGTATGACTTGTGTTTTGGAGACAAAGTACCAGTAAATATAAGACGAATAGATGTCGCCACGTACACAAATTATCAAAAAGATTTGAAAAATATATTCTTTAAGAATCTATACTGGCAGAGAGGTGCTATTCGAAATGTATTTAAGTCATATAAGAATTTCATAATGACGGGCGATTTAAGCGGAGTATCTACTTGGATAGTTATGATATTGGCAAGGTTGTCTGGCAAAAAAGTTTATTTGTGGTCACATGGTTGGTATGAAAGAGATGGAAAGGTCAAATCATTATTCAGAAAGCTGTTTTTTAGTCTTTCTCATAAGGTTTTATTATATGGTGACTATGCAAAACAAATAATGATGAAACATGGGTTCAAAGATGAGGATTTAATAGTGATTTATAATTCACTTGATTATGACACACAGAAAAAAGTGCGTGATAAGCTAACTTATACGGATGTTTTTATTGATAAATTCGGCAATAATTATCCAACACTGTGTTATGTAGGAAGAATACAACAATGGAAACGTTTGGATTTGTTGATCGATGCAATGGTACAACTTAAAAATGAAAATTTTCCTCTTAACTTGGTAATAATAGGAAAAGATGATGAGCATAGTGGTCTCGAGGGGTATATCAATGAGAATAGTCTATCTGATAATGTTTGGCTTTATGGACCATCATATAATGAAGAAGAAATAGGCGAGTTAATTTTTAATTCTGATATTTGTGTTTCTCCTGGCAATGTCGGTTTAACAGCGATTCATTCTTTAATGTATGGTACTCCCGTTATTACTCATAGTGATTTTGGTTATCAAAATCCAGAGGTTGAAGCCATAACTAACAATGTAACTGGAAGTTTCTTCGAAAGGAATGATTCAAAAGATTTAGCACTCAAAATACGTGATTGGTTAAAGAGAAACTCGAAGAATGATTCCGCATTAAAAGAAAAATGCTACAAAATAATTGATGAAAAATACAACCCTTATTATCAGGTTGAAATTTTGAGGAAAGTTATTGGTGAGGGTTAAATATTGAATCTGTTTTTAATCTTTTAATAACAGAGAAAGCCAATAATGAGAATAGAAAAAAGATTTTGGAATTACTATCAAAATCTTTTTTCTATTAGTTTTGGATTTATTTTTGCAATGAGTCCATTAAAGCAATTTATTCTCTATTACTTTCTATGACCTTTAATTTGATATGTTATGCCAAACGGATTTTCATCATCCTCAAATTGCATATCAAAGAAAATGCTGTCCTTTCCAATTATTTGACCACCCATGACATTGATATTAGCTCCTACTTTGCTCAATTCATTTATGGACGATTCCGTTTCAAATGTATTGTTTGAATTTTTTGTTTCCACTTTTACTTGGAATCCCCAAAACGTTTTGGTGTCGTTTATGATAATGGAATCATTCTCTGGTGTTAGTTGAGTTTCTATCGAGAATGGACCAAAAAGTTCTTTGTTCTCTATATATGCTTTTACAATCCAGACGCCGTTTAAACTTCTATCTTTTAGAGGTGACTCTATCGTTTCGCTCTCTGACTCACAAGCTACGTTCAATAATAGAAAAGATATAATAATAAAGTGAATTATTTTTTTCATGTAAAATTGTGTAAGTGTAAATTATTTAATAGTGATTTTTTTAGTCTCTGTTATAACTGGGCTTCCATAGCTAACTTCCACATTATATTCTCCGGGATTTAAAACGTGGTCAATTAAAGTGCGAAATCTCGATAGATTTCTAGAAGCTATTCTCTGTCCTGAAGATGTGTATATGTTAGCAGTAGCTAAAGGTATTGGAGAAACAAGACATTTAATAGAAATTCGATTAAAACGATCTGTATAAATATCAGTTATAGGCGACTCTGGGGTTGTATTATCTGGTTTTTCTACATCAGGATGGCTTTCATCTTCAGTTTTCCTGAATCGTTGTATAATTACTTCAGGAAGTATCTTTTCTGTTATATTTGGATTGCGAAGACCTTGATTATACCAATCTTTAACGATTTCTCTCATGCTATTCGAGACCCAAGCTGTATTATAATTACCGTCACTGTTTGTCCAGTTGATCTGATTGTTATCAATCGTAATATTATATGATTTACCCGTTTTATCTGGTGTCCAATTATGAATCACTAGCCCTACATTAGTAAACGGTTGTCTTTTGGCATAAATCTTATTATTTTTAAATGTCATATCATGTCCTCCAGCCATTCCCATTCCCACTTGTCCAGGATTTACCAAAATATTATCTTCTGCGATTTGATAACTTCCTCCCCAATCACCAAGATTTATTCCACCACCTGAACCAGAAGGTCCTCCACCTCTTATCCAATTTGCTTTTATCATTATAGGACTTTTGGGAGTTCCATTCGATTTGTATAATGCTATATTATCTTCGGGTGAGCTTTCACCTGGAATGTTTTCAATACAATTATATGAGATGCTATTACCTTCACCATTACAACCATTGAATTGAACTGCTTGAGAAAAAACGGAGCCACCACGTAAATTTCCTAAGATGTTTTTTACATCGTTATGCTCAAATTTAATATTGCCTGTACAATTACCAGCAATAAACCCGCGATGTACGTTTTCAAAAAAACAATCAGTTATAAGAATATTCGCTCCCTTTTCTGCATAAAGTGCTGCTGCTGTATTAATGTTTTTAAATTTACAATTTCTAATTATTATATTCTGACAACTAAAAAGCGTTATTGCACGTCCTTCTATGTCTGAAATTTCAAGTCCCTCTATAATAATATCTTTTTCATTTTTTAATGTTATTGGATCTGATTTTTTATATGTCCCTGTATATCTAGATCCTTGACCGAATGTTAGCAAGGGAATCATTAATGCGCAGAATAGTGCAAGATACTTGTTGTTTTTAATTACTTTGTTCATAGGTTTTAATGTTACGATTTAATTATAGCAAGATCAAATGGTTTATATTTGACCTTTACCTTGATATTAAGTAATTTCTAAAAAATGAAGATTGTGTTACTTTTAAGAAATTATCTGTTTTTGAAATGTTTATCGAATAAAGTAGAGTATTTATCTATTTTCTCAGATTGTACTTTAAATTATTTGATTGATTAAACACCTTGTTGATTTAGAAACTATAAATAGATTGTGAGAAAAAATATAATACTTTGATTTTCGATGAACAAAAATAGACATTGGATTGTTAACTCAAAATTTAATTACTTCAATTTTTTGTAATCTTGAAGATAGCAGTGTGTTATTAATTATAATTAATATAATTGATGCGTATTAAATACATTTTAAGAAGGTTCTTTAGTGATATATCATACTTTTTTCATTTATGAGCTTGTGATATTAAACCTCTATTCTAACAAAATATTCTTTTCTGCTCTAAATTGCACGACTATTTAAATAGTCTTTGTAATAATATGTTTGATATTCTACTTAAAATATACAATCCTCCCTAATAGAATTGGCAACTAATATTGGATGATGTTGTAATTAAAAGGTGTGGAAAGTGTTGTAAGTGATAAGGGGTGAGTAATAAGGCGTAAGTGATAAGTTTGTTATTAGTGTGACAATTTGTTGGAAATATAGTAACAGGCTAAGCTTATAAATCGCTAAATAGATCAGATACATAATTCCCCTCTACAATAAAAATGTCTGAACCATGATTATCTGCTCGTGCATATTTACAATCCTAGGGCAGATGGATCTCCTGCTTTGTCATTGATACAATTATAATCATTTTAATTTTCAACTATCAATTGAATAAACCCCCAACTACAAAGTGGTTAAATGTGAATAGCCATGGGTGACCAACCCATGGAAGCTTGTCAGGAAGCACTACAGAAACCTAAATGGGTTCAATGCATTCTCCAGACCTGTGACCTACCACTACACATCGTTTGTACCTACAACCTCGCAAGAGGTGAAATTATTATAGCACCCAGCATGACACATCAACCATAACCTCTCAAGAGGTGGCATTATGTATTAACAATGAGTGGATACATAATTCTTGCCGCTGGTGCGGATATCCATCCGTGCCATTGGTGGTAAATATAATAAAAGGCACCGACAAATGTCTGCGCCAACGGGTGATGAATTAATTGCCATGATTGTTCACATCTCAACATTTACAATCCTGGGAGAGAGAACTTCCATTTTTTTGAGTCCATTATGTAAAGCCTGCTAAAGTCTCTTCGTGAATTTAGGGGAAAAAGTAAGGGAATTGACTTTCTGAAGTAGACCCATTCTTCAATTTTTGATGCAAAAAGGTGTAATTGCAAGGCTTACGTAGAACATTAAATGACTTTTCTTCATTATTAGCTTTGAAAAACATGCGTAATTTGGTGTTTTTTTATTAAGCAATGTCGAAATGCTGTGCTTTTTTGTTATGAGTATAAGGATTATTAGTACAATCATTCATTCGATACCATATTATTCACGTTTTAATGAATAGTGAGAATTAAATATTAGATCGAAATGAATGCTTTTGCTTTACATAAATTAAGTATATAGTTAATTTATGCTGTTCGTTTGTGTGGTTCAATAGTTTGATTAACAAATCATCTTTCTCTCCTTTTCGCACTATTAATTACTTTCCTTGATCACCACAAAATTTTAAATCAGACACTTTAAATAAGAAACCTCAATAACAACAAAATGATAACCGACTGCATACGTGGCTGTTGACAAAAATTAAGTTTGAATTGCAACGTTGCAATTCAATTTCCAACATCTCCGACAATTGGATTGTAAGCTTACAATCCAATTTATGACACTCCCAACATTCAAATTGTCATGTTACAATAGTAATAATTGAGTTGCGGTAATCAGATTGTCAACTTACAATTCCACATATAGAAACAAATTGATCGAATTACCAACTGTTTATTAACAGTCATTGGCTAAACTAAG
>JAQVZQ010000098.1 GCA_028708095.1 Dysgonamonadaceae bacterium | reverse complement strand
AGCAATAGCGCTCTCGAAAATGTTTTGGAGCAAATTAACAATACTGAAACGAAGTACCCAAATACAAATTTGATGATGAACTTCAAAATCACGACAATGTAGATTGTGTTAGGGTAGGAGTTCTGATGGTTATTAATGCTAACAGTATTCTGCACATTTCATAACCAAAAGCTAAAGGGCACAATGAGTGCCCAACAGCTATTTAAAATCCTTCAAATATTTCTGGTAATTTCTCGGGTGGTGGATCCTTCTTAACCACAAAGGCACTAATTTCCCAAAGCATATAAAGCGGCATAGTTACCACAAAAAGAGAAAATGGATCGCCCGAAGGTGTTATTGCAGCAGCCAATAGTAGTGCCCCCACTACAGCATGGCGACGATACTTCCGAAAGAAAGATCGATAGATAAGTCCCAAGCTAGATAATATCCAAAACACCAATGGAAGCTCAAAAACAACCCCCATAATTATAATGAGTGTGTAGAAATTGCTCATATAAGAGTCGAGAGACAACATATTGTCAATGTGTGAACTCAATTCAAAGGTTATCAAGAATCGGAAGATAAGGGGGAAGACAATAAAATACCCAACCAAGCAACCTACAATAAACATAAATCCACCAAATATGAATGCTTTCTTAATGTTTTTGGTTTCATTTTCGTAAAGAGCTGGACTTACAAACTTCCAGACTTCATAAAAAAGATATGGTAGAGCGAAAAGAATTGCAAAAGCAAACGATGATGAGATGTAAGTCATAAACTGAGTAGTCATGTTTATGTTTAGGATACTTACCGAGAATGAATCGCCAGAGAAATCGGGAAGAAAAGGTATGTATTGTCCTCCTTTTTCAAAAATTCGATAAGTTATAAAATCCGATGAGGTTGGAGCAAGAATAATGCTGTCGAATATTTTGGGTATTAGTATCAAACCCACAACAGTGAGTATGACCAATGCCAAAATTATCCTAATTAAGTTTGCACGTAATTCATCCAAATGGTCCCAAAAGGACATTTCATCTTTGCTCATTGGTTACTTTGCAATGTGTTTAGTGTTTAAAAACCGACAGTTCTTACTATCGGTTTTTTAATATGAGTTAGCAATCTCATCAATTTGAAATAATTCAGAATAATGAGTTTGTAGAAATATAAATGGTTTATTTAGGTTCTTCAGTTGAGGAAGAAGATGTGTCTGATTTTACGTCATCCTCTATGTCTTTTAGGCCTTTTTTAAAGCTATTGATACCTTTGCCCAATCCACTCATAAATTCAGGTATTTTTTTACCACCAAACAAAAGAAGGATTGCAAGAACAATAATGGGAATCTCCCAACCGTTTATAGGGAATAATAATGGATTCATAATAATAATGATTTAGAATGTTTTAGTTTTTCTTTATAACAAGACAAAAATAGAGTATATTATTTTCAGATGCAAAAGAATTAGTATAAAGATTAGAAAAAAGAGTTTAATTCAAGTAAAGATATGTCAGTTTGCTACTGTTGAAGCCCGTTTTAACTCATTAGTGTTAATATGTAAGATGATAGGTCGCCAACGCAAAGTGATAATTAAGCACATACTGCTGTTATTATTTTTGGTAATGCTATTAAACTACTCCGAGTTAATAATCAAATCCATAAAAATGGGGAGGTGATCACTGAAACCACCAATGTATCGTGGTCCCAAATTAGTTCTATAAGGACGAATGCCTCCATATTTCTCGTCTTTTTCGGTTAAGAACTCTGCTTTGAAGATATGTGCTTCGTTATTATCTATCTTCACACTCGCTTTCTCCATCAATAGATTGCCACTTACTATAAATTGATCGATTACATTCCATTGTCCTTGATACTTGAGGGTGCCAAAATCTCTTTCTTTTATTCTATGGAAAAACATATTGTACAATTCATGTTTACTTAAATGGTAATTAAGGCTACGCGCTTTCAGTATTTTATAAATACTCCTATTGTCGGGATAGTCGTTAAAGTCGCCCATAATAATAATGTTTGCATTCTGTCGTATTGCAAATAAACTATCTGCCTTGTTTCTTAACAACTGAGCAGCATCTATCCGACCACCTTCTGACTCCAGTTGACCTCCATATCGGGATGGCCAGTGGCAAACAAAAACATCTAATGTGTCGCCCGAAATAACTTGCCCCACTGCATGTAATATATTGCGTGTTGGACGAGCGTCTTTCTTGCTCAATATCAATTCGTATTCGTTCTTTTCGATAAGCTTAAATTTATGACGCTGATAAAGAAGTGCCACATCAATTCCTCGTACATCAGGCGAGTTGGTTACAAGGTATTCATATTCTTGAGCTCGTATAGGAGAGCGTTTTGTTAAGTCAAAAATGACACTGTCATTTTCTATTTCACACAATCCCACCAATGCAGGTGATTGCATTTCACCAACTGCTGTAATTACCCGACCAATGTTGCGTTGTTTTTCCCAATATTTCCAGTCGCTCCAATTCATGAACCCACCAGGAAGATAATCATAATCATTTTTTAGCGAATCATGCTTCGTGTCGAAAAGGTTTTCAACATTGTAAAACATAATTCTGAAATGATCTTGCGCAAAGGTCTTCGAGATAGAGAGTATCGCAACATATATGGTAAGTAGTAGGAACTGTTTTCTATTCATGGTGTTTTGTAAAGCAGCAAAAAAAAGGAAAACAATCCATTCGTCACAGAAGCACTGCTGAAAGATTGTTTTCCTTTTAAATTACTATGAGACTTTAAATTGATAATATCTATTTCTGTGCAGGCATATTCTCTAATAACTTCACAAAGAAATCCCACCACAATGCAACAGAAGCTATTTCCACTTTTTCATCAGGAGAATGGGCATTGCGAATTGTAGGGCCAATTGAAATCATATCTAGTTCGGGATACTTTTCAAGGAAAAGTCCACATTCAAGTCCTGCGTGAATTACTTTTACTTCTGGAAACTTGTCGTACATCTTTTTATATTCATCTTTGGCAACTTTCAATACTGCAGAGTCTGGATTAGGGTTCCAACCAGGGTATCCTTCGCTATTAACAACATCGGATTTAGCCAATTTAAAAACAGATGACACCATGTTCACAATATCTAGTTTGGATGATTCAATCAAGCTGCGTTGACTCGTGCCAACTTCAATGATGTTTTTCTCATTCATTTTAATAGATGCCAGATTGGTGGATGTTTCGACTACACCTGGAATGTCTTTACTCATACCAATTACTCCATGAGGACATGCATATATCGCTAACACTAACTTTCTTACTTTCTTTGCTCCAATTACTTTATTGGGGGTATCGGTAGATTCAAGAGTAAGCGTAACATCTGGATCTGTATGCTTCAATTCTGCTTGTACATCAGCTATAAGATTATTTAATTTTACACGTACAGTCTCTTTGTGTTTGCTTTTTACACCGCCTATCGCATATGCTTCGCGTGCAATAGCATTGTGAAGATTGCCACCATCAATTTCTGAAAGAACAAGTTTGTATTTTTCGTCAACAAATGGGTGTAAAAACCTATTCAATATTTTGTTTGCGTTACCCAATCCGTGATCAATGTCACTACCAGAATGGCCTCCTTTTAGACCCTTAACTGTAACTTTGAACCAAAAGTAGTTTTTAGGAGTTTCTTTGGGCTTATATTTAAAAAATGCTCTTGTACCTTTACCTCCAGCGCAACCAATGTATATTTCTCCTTCTTCTTCAGTGTCAAGATTCAGAAGAATTTTGCCCGACAGGAAGTTTTTCTCCAGAGCAAATGCTCCTGTCAAACCTGTTTCTTCATCAATGGTAAACAAGGCTTCAATTTTACCATGTGCAATATCTTTAGAAGCTAATACTGCAAGTTGAGCAGCCACACCAACACCATTGTCTGCACCCAATGTTGTTCCTTTTGCTTTAAGCCAGTCACCATCTATATAGGTTTCGATGGGGTCGTTGTCAAAGTCGTGCTCCACGCCAGTGTTTTTTTCACATACCATGTCTACATGAGATTGAAGAATAACTGTGGGTACATTTTCTTTCCCAGAAGTCGCTTCTTTAGTAATTAAAATATTTCCGGCTTTGTCTTGCTTAGACTTTAGGTTGTGTTTCTTAGCAAAGTCGAGCAGGTAAGCTAGTATTTTCTCTTCTTTTTTAGATGGGCGTGGAATTTGAGTTATGTCATAAAAATAACTCCAAATCTCCGCTGGTTTCAAATCTTTAATTGTCATATTGATAATGTTTTTAAAACGTGTTTTATTTAGTAATGTGGATGAAATCTATTATTTTTGATTGTCAATTTATACAGGCATTCTGTTGAATATTACTGTCTAAATAGTGTGCTTATTCTGTAAAATTACGAGAAATATTTATGTGCACAAAGATTTTTGTATCTTTAAGATGATTTTCTGCAAATAATTATCTAATTAAACTATCTTTGTCACACCAATAATTAAAAAAGGAAATGTTACAAACTATCATTATATCAATTGTTATATTAGCCATAGCTATTATGCTTATGGGGGTTAAGGTGTTCTTTACTAAGAAAGGCACTTTCCCAAACACACACGTAAGTAGTAGTCAGGCAATGAAAGATCGCGGTATAACTTGTGCTTCTTCACAAGAGAAACAAGTGCGAGATCATATTAGTCCTGTTATGGAGATGCTTAAATCGGAAAATTTATAAATTAATGTATTAAGATGAAGAATAACTACGTTATCAGCGGCATACTAGCTGCTGCATTAATTTTACTTTACATTTTACATTTTACTTCTAAAACAAACAACTCAGGAGATCAGATTAAGTATGAATTTGCAGCAGGCGATAGTGTTGCCCTACCGATAGCATACATAAATGTCGATTCATTGTTGATGAATTACAACTTTGCAAAGGACTTAAACGAAGCCTTGATGAGAATTGAGGAAAATTCACGTGCGTCTTTAACTCAAAAGGAGCGTCAAGTACAAACTGCAGCACAAGAATTTCAACGTAAATTGGAAAATAACGCTTTCTTGACACAACAGCGAGCTGAAGAGGAACAACGACGTATCCAAAAAATGGGTGATGATTATCAACGTATGGCACAACAGTTGGGTAATGAACTTGGATTAGAGCAACAAAAACTTAACATCCAATTGTCTGATAGTATAAGAGGTGCGTTACAAGATTTCAATAAGAACAAAAACTTTGAAGTTATTCTTAGCAATACTGCATCTGATAATATATTATTGGCACATCCAAAATATGATATAACCGATGATGTAATTGTTTATTTGAACAAACGTTACGGACCTGCGACAGCTACAACTGAAAGCAAGAAGTAATATTTGATTTTTACAATAAAGAAAAAACTCATTCATCTACTTTAAGGATGTCTGAAGGTTTAATATAATAAAGCACTTTAAAGTTGCATCTCCAAAGGTGAACTTGAGAGTGCTTTTTTTATTAAAAGAAAATCTATCGTCTTAATGAAACATTGGCAAAGATATATTCAAAAACACAAGGCATACGATAAATATATTGTTCCCTCCAATTTTAATTATAGTATGGTGGTGGTAATTCCTTGTTTTAATGAGACTGATGTCTTAACCACTTTATACAGTCTTATGAAGTGTTTTCCTACACAACAACCTGTTGGTGTTTTGGTGGTGGTAAACTCTAGTGAAATGTCTGATGACTCTATTATTCAAAATAATCGAAAAACTTATGATGAAATAATTGCTTTTGCCGAAGAACATAATCAATCTAAACTTTCATTTCATGCTTTACTATGTGAAAAACTTCCGCGTAAACATGCAGGAGTAGGGTTGGCTCGTAAGATTGGGATGGAATGGGCTGTGAGAGGTTTCTTACAATCTGGTAATAGGGATGGTATCATTATTTCATTGGATGCGGACTGTACGGTATCTGAAAATTACTTACACGTAATAGAGAACGAGTTTTCAATGTCCTCTCCCAACTGTTGTGTGTTAAATTTCCATCATCGAGTTAGTGAGGAGAATGAGAAAATAGAACAAGCTATTGATCAATACGAGCAATATATCTGGTATTTCCGAAATGCATTAAAAACAATTGATTTTCCTTATTACTATCATACCATTGGTTCTGCTTTTGCAGTGTCAGCTAATGCTTATGTTCGTTCGGGGGGAATAGGACGGCAGCAAGGGGGAGAAGATTTCTACTTTCTTCAAAAAGTGTTTAGCTTAGACAAAACAGTCGAGCTAATGAATGTTTTTGTTTATCCCGAAGCCAGGTTTTCAGATCGCATACCATTTGGCACTGGCCCAGCCCTCGAAAAAATTATAGCTTCAGAAGATGGGGTTTTGTCTGTATATACGGTGGAAGCTTTCAGTATATTGAAAAGTTTTTTTGACCTTAGAGTCAAGTTTTATAAACAATCTGATGATGCAGTTAATGATTTAATAAAAAGCTTACATATTTCGATAGAGCATTTTATAAGTGATTATAATTTACAATCATCCATAACCGATTGTAATAAAAACTCTGCCACACTTGCCACCTTTCAAAAGCGATTTTTTCATCATTTCAATGCTTTTGTAATTATAAAATACTTGAACTTTGCCCATAGTAATTATTTTAATCTAACACCCATTCAAGAAGCTAAGGATAAATTAAATAGATTGCTTTAATATTCAGTACTTAATTTGTACTTTTGCACTTTCATAACAAGGTGTTTTTGTAAATTTGAAAACACATCAACAAAAAGTCTTTTAAATTAGCATATAAATATGTTTCAAATCAATTATCTTGAAATAGTAAGCACTTTCATTGTGCTTTTTGCTATCATTGATGCCACAGGCTCTGTGCCAATTTTTCTAAATCTACGTAGTCAAGACAAAATAATCAATGCGGAAAAGGCTTCGTTTTATTCATTAGCCATTCTACTTGTTTTCTTATTTGTAGGAGAATGGATTCTAAAGCTATTTCAAGTCGATCTTCAATCGTTTGCTGTTGCAGGTGCATTAGTTATTCTTATTATCTCCATAGAGATGATTTTTGGTGTCGAGATTTTTAAAAACGATAGTCCCTCAGGTTCTTCAACATTAGTGCCAGTCGTTTTCCCGCTTATTGCAGGTCCTGGTAGTTTCACAACATTGTTATCAATGCGTGCAGAATTCCAGATGGTCAATATTCTTATTGCTTTAGTCCTTAATATGCTGTTTGTCTATTTTGTATTAAAGCATCTAGATCTAGTTAAGAAAGTTATGGGTGTATCTGGTGTCTATATTTTGCGGAAGCTCTTTGGAGTTATCCTAATGGCAATTTCGGTTCGTTTAATAACTGCTAACATGAGTGCTTTAATTCATATAGTAGGACTGGAGTAAAAAGGATTACTAATTAATTATGAGAAGTTTCACAATGAAGAAATCAAAACTAACATTATTTTGTTCAATTGCATAAAGCAAACATTTTACATCTATGTATATTGCAATTAAACACTACTATATAGTTGTAGTCCACTACTTTTTAGTGACTCCTTTGCATTTATTAAAGGTATAAATAAAGAAGAATTCTTTAAATATCGTATATTTGTAAGCTTAAATTGTTAGATTAATCAATTGAATTATACGTAATTTAAATAAATCAATATAATTATCATTTAAAATTAAAAACATGAGAATTGAAAGTATTATCGGTAGAGAAGTTATCGATTCAAGAGGAAACCCTACTGTTGAAGTAGATGTAATGTTGGAATGTGGTGCTTTTGGTCGCACTTCTGTACCTTCTGGTGCATCAACCGGAGAAAACGAAGCAGTTGAGCTTCGCGATGGAGATAAAAAAAGATATGGGGGGAAAGGTGTTTTAAAAGCAGTTGCTAATGTTAATGATGTTATTGCTCCTGAACTTTTGGGCTGGGATGCTTCACAACAAGCAGATATAGATGCTAAGCTTATAGAGCTTGATGGAACAAAAACTAAATCAAACCTTGGTGCTAACGCTATGCTTGGTGTGTCTTTGGCTGTAGCTAAAGCTGCTGCTGATGCATTAGGGATGCCACTTTATAGATACATTGGTGGAACAAATACAGTAACTCTTCCTGTACCAATGATGAATATTATTAATGGTGGTTCTCACTCTGATGCTACTATCGCATTCCAAGAGTTCATGATTCGTCCTGTTGGAGCCCCCTCTTTCCGCGAAGGTTTACGTATGGGTGCTGAAGTATTCCATGAATTACATAAAGTTTTGAGCGAGCGAAACTTAAGCACAGCTGTAGGTGATGAAGGTGGTTATGCACCTGCACTTAATGGTACTGAAGATGCTTTAGAAACAATTTTGGTTGCTGTTAAAAGAGCAGGTTATGAACCAACACAAGATATAACAATTGCTTTGGATTGTGCAGCTTCTGAATTCTACGAAAACGGAAATTACAACTATGCTAAATTTGAAGGCGACTCAGGTGTAGTGCGCACACCAGCAGAACAAGTTGATTTCCTTGCTGAGTTAGTTTCTAAATATCCAATTGATTCTATCGAAGATGGTATGGATGAAGGAGATTGGGAAGGTTGGAAGATACTAACTGACAGATTAGGTGACAAGATTCAATTAGTAGGTGATGACTTATTTGTAACTAATGTAGATTTCTTGAAGAAAGGTATCGAAATGGGTTGTGCAAATTCCATCCTTATTAAAGTAAATCAAATTGGAACTTTAACTGAGACATTGGAGTCTATTGAAATGGCTCACCGTCATGGATACACAAGTGTAACTTCTCACCGTTCAGGCGAAACAGAAGATGCTACTATTGCTGATATAGCTGTTGCAACTAACTCTGGACAGATCAAAACTGGTTCAGCAAGTCGTTCAGATCGTATGGCTAAATATAATCAATTACTTCGCATTGAAGAGCAGTTAGGTGACCGTGCGGTATATGGTTATAAAAAAGTGAAATAAGAGAGTTTTTTTGATGATCATATAATTGTCAAAACAGATTATAAAAAAAGCAACCCGAAAAGGTTGCTTTTTTCTGGAATTCATAATAAAAGAGGTTTATCTATAGATATTCCTATTATTTATTGAACAATAATGTTCGATTTGTGTTAAAACTTATATTAGATTTGCATATACTTTATTTTTGAATTAGATTTGCAGCACAATAATAGAAAAATGAACACATTACTTGCAAATAGATATTGGTGGCGCAACTTACAACTCTTTTAGTCGTAAGGAAGTCAGCTATATTCATACTTCATAATTATAAATAATTAAATGATAAAAGCCTGTCGCACCTGCGACAGGCTTTTTTGTTTTTCAACACCTACAACACCATTACCACTATGTTAAACTATTTAGTGAACCAATCGGGATTTTACGGAAACTTTGGCGGTGCATATATTCCCGAAATATTGCACCGATGCGTCAGTGAATTGCAAAGTGAATACTTAACAATACTAGAGAGTGAATCTTTTAAAAATGAATTCGATCAGCTTTTGCGTGACTATGTAGGTCGCCCATCCCCACTATATCTCTCTCGATATTTATCTAAGAAGCACAACTGCAAAATATATCTTAAAAGAGAAGACCTCAATCATACAGGTGCACATAAAATAAACAATACTATTGGGCAGATTCTCATTGCACAGCGGATGGGCAAAGTCAGAATCATTGCAGAAACAGGTGCTGGCCAACACGGTGTGGCCACTGCCACAGTGTGTGCGCTAATGCAAATGGAGTGCATTGTTTATATGGGGAAAACAGACGTGGAACGTCAAGCAGTGAATGTACAAAAGATGGAAATGTTGGGTGCAAAAGTTATCCCCGTAACCTCTGGCAATATGACATTGAAAGATGCTACTAACGAAGCTATTCGAGATTGGTGTGCACATCCCACTGACACGCATTATATCATTGGATCAACAGTTGGTCCGCATCCATACCCCGATTTAGTGTCTCGATTGCAGTCAGTTATAAGTGAAGAAATAAAAGTTCAGTTAAAAGAGAAAGAGCAGTGTGATGCACCCAATTACCTAGTGGCCTGTGTGGGAGGTGGAAGTAATGCAGCTGGTACAATCTATCACTATTTGGATGATGATTCGGTGAAAATAGTGCTTGCCGAAGCCGGAGGAAAAGGCGTTAATAGCGGCGAATCTGCTGCCACCATTCAATTAGGCAAAACAGGAATCATTCATGGTTGTAAAACCTTGTTGATGCAGAATGAAGATGGTCAAATTGTTGAACCATACTCTATTTCGGCTGGTTTAGATTACCCAGGCATTGGTCCAATCCATGCCAATCTTGCTGAAACAAATCGTGCTACAGTTTTATCGGTAACTGATGACGAAGCACTGCATGCAGCGTATGATTTAACTCGCAACGAAGGCATTATTCCTGCATTGGAATCTGCACACGCTCTTGCAGTACTTGATAAAGTAGATTTCAAAGAAACAGATATTGTTGTGGTTACCCTTTCGGGGCGGGGCGACAAAGACTTAACTACTTACTTTCAACATAATCAATATTAATAACTTGACAATATGAAGTACAATTATACAACCTATACAAAAAAAATCCTTGGTGATCTGCATACTCCAGTTAGTATTTACCTAAAAGTGAGAGACCAATTTCCACAATCAGCTTTATTGGAAAGCTCCGACTATCATTCAAGAGAAAACAGCACTTCCTATATTGGTCTTTGCCCCATTGCTCATATTGATATTAATAGAGGAGAGTGCATTCAAAGTTTTCCAGACAATGATAAAACTTCAATAAACTTATCAAGTTCTTTATCCATCTCCGATGCTGTGAACAGTTTTATTTCGCATTTCAATATTGTAGGTGAATCTGCTTTGCAGTGTGGGTTTTTTGGATACACTACTTTCAATTGTGTAAAATATACACACGATATATCCATCAAGGAGAGCAAAGAAGAGCGCAATGACGCACCTGACTTAAGGTATATTCTTTATAAATATTTGTTGGTCTTCAATCATTTCAAAGATGAAATCACATTGATTGAATTGCTTGCAGATGGAGAAGAGAGCCAATTACTTAGTATTGTATCTTTAATTAACGCACGCAATTTTGCCACCTATAATTTTTTTACAGAAGGAGAAGAGACGAGTGCCATTACCGATGAAGAATACAAACAATATGTGAGAACCGGTATAGAGCATTGCAACAAAGGAGATGTATCACAGATTGTACTTTCACGACGATTTGTTCAACGCTTTACTGGAGATGATTTTAAAGTATATCGTGCCCTGCGATCCATCAATCCTTCTCCTTATCTTTTCTATTTTGATTTCGGTGGTTTCCGCATATTTGGTTCTTCACCTGAGACACATTGTAAAATTGAGGGTGATATTATTAGTATTGACCCCATAGCAGGGACTGCTAAGCGGACAGGTAATATTAAGGAAGATAAAGAAGCCACGGAGTTGTTATTGAAAGACCCAAAGGAAAATGCTGAGCATGACATGCTGGTAGATTTGGCTCAGTTTGATTTGAGCGGTAACGCCAATAACATACATGTTGATTTTTATAAAGAGGCACAATATTATTCTCATGTTATTCACTTGGTATCTCGCGTAAGCGGTCAATTGAAAAAGGAGAG
>JAQVZQ010000424.1 GCA_028708095.1 Dysgonamonadaceae bacterium | reverse complement strand
TTAATTTATAATACTTTACTAACCCTAAAATTGAAGATTTACCAAATCGTTGTGTTGTTATATTGTTTTTCCCTACTCCCTTTTTAAAGTATTCATCATATGCAGGGATACAACCCATTGTTCCTAATAACACTTTTGTTATAAGAATATCAGAAATATCTGTGGTTACTTCCTTTACATTTATTCTCTTCTTCCTATATATTGTTTTTAATCTATCTGTGATTGTCAACGAATTTGTTTACCAGTTGACAGCGAATTAGTTTACCAGTAGTGACAGCCAATTAGTTTACCATTACTAGTCTTTTGACAGTGAATTAGTTTACCACTTAGCTTCTAAAATTAGGAGATACTACAGAGCAGCATCTCCCTCCTGTTAAGTAACTGGGCTTTGGCTATGTGCTGCACGATAGGGATTGTCCGAATTCATGTTAAGCACATGGGATCTGAATGTCAGCCTATCAATAAGTGCAGTAACCATGGTGGTGTTTTCAAACATGGATATCCAGTCTGAGAACTTTAAGTTTGTAGATACAATTACACTTCGTCTTTCTGCCCGATCAGCGATAACTTTGAAGAGCAGTTCCGATTGATGTTTATTGAAAGTTAAATAGCTAAGCTCGTCAATAATTAATAGTTCACAAGATGCCAATTGCTTCTCTAGTTTCAAAAGTTTTTTGTATTCCTGGGCTTCAATAAGTTCGTTTGATAGGTTTGCGGCGGTATAGAATTTTACATTCATCCCATTCATACAAGCTTTAAGCCCAAGGGCAATTGATAAATGTGTTTTGCCAGTACCTGGATTACCTATCATTACTATGTTTTGCCTTTTGGAAACGAAATCACAGCTAGCGAGCTCATTGATAAAGGGTTCTGTCATGTGCTCAAACTGCGAGCAATCAAGTTCATCGATTGTTTTAAGGTAAGGGAACTTCGCAGTTTTAATTATACGGCTAATCTTGCTTTCCTGCCTTGCATCAAGCTCGGTTTTTAAGAGAGCTACAAGGAAATCATCGTATCCCTGGTTGGCATCCAACTGGCGAATAACGTCCGAATACCTGTTAAAGGTAGGCATTCTAAGCTGTTTTGCATAATGCTCAACAATTTGGTCTTTTGTGTTTATCATTGATTTGCCACCCCGTACTTTCTATCGTATTTACTTAAGTCTAGCGTGGCAACTTCAATTTCATTATTAATATAGATCACAGAGTTGTCTATCGGTAATGATAGATGGGCTCTTACAATATCAACGGTAGGGACAATATGTGAAGGCAAGCTGTTCTTTATGGCAAGAATATTTTCTTCTCCATAATCGACGCACAATCTAAGCAACTTTACCATTTCCCTATTGCCACCAGGAAGAATTCTTCCCCAGTCAAGGAATTCTTTAGAGACATTTTCCCTTACGGGTTTGGCATTAAAGACAGATCTTGGTTTTTCTTCCAAAAGACCAATGTAATGACTAAGATCATATTTGGTTTTACCATGAGCGTATAGCCTGCTGTAAGAAGCAATAACGTTACTCCTGTACATGATGCTGATATCATTTCCGTAGCCTTTTACAGTAACTTGTTTACGAAGATATTTTACAGGAACCGAGTAATTGTTCTTTTCATATTTTACTGTTGAAAAATCATCAACATTGGTTATTGCAGTTTTGCTTGTATCATAACGATATTTAGGAATATCGTTGAGACATTTTTTTTCTATTTCATAAAGAACATTAACTGTTTGTGCTTTTGATTCGATCTTATGGTTTTTGCGATATTTCAAGCAGCTTTCAATTAGCTTATCGTTTAAATTTTTCAAGCTCGAAACTTTTGGTACAGGTACAAAGAAATTCCTTCTGGCATAACCAACAAGATTTTCTACCAATCCCTTTTCGTTGCCCTTTGCAGGGTTACAAAAATCCAACGAAAAGGCGTAGTGGGCACTGAATGACAAGTACTTATCCTGGGGTTTTGCATAGATTCCAAAACCCTCTTTTACGGCTACTTTAGCATTGTCAAAGATTACTCGCCTAGATACACCACCAAAGTAGTCAAACATTAATTGCTGGGCCTCAAGAAATGATTCTTGGTTTTGGGCCATGTACACTTGAACGAAGATATCACAGCTGTAGCAAAGCCTAGCGCAGAACATATATAATTTAGTTTTGGTTTCATTTAGGTAAACAGTAACTTCACCCCAATCAACTTGGATAGCCTCCCCTGGGTCATATGCTAAAGGAACCATAGACTTTTGGGGTACAACGAATTCTGCTTTTATTTCATTGACAGCGGCTCTAATAGAAGAATATGATCCCGAAAATTGTTTTTCTTCTACCAGGCGGTCAAAGATTCTTTTCGCCGTATGTTTTTGCTTCTTTAGATGCTCTTCTTCATCTGAAGCAAAGCAACTTTTAATAAAATCAGAAATATCGGAGGTGATTACTGAAGGGTCGCGTTCATATGTTTTTCGAACCTCAGGGTGAGTATCTCCCTCGCAATACTTTTTTACAGTTTGGCGTGAAATGCCCAAACTTTTAGAAATTGATCTGATTGATTCGCCGTTTTCATATCGGCACCGGATTGATGAATACATGTCCATTTCGATAATCACACCTTTCTACCTCCTTGTAAAATGATAGTACTATTTTACAAGGTTTAGTACTTGATGTGGTAAACAAATTCATTGTCATTTGTTATCAAAGTGGTCAACTAATACATTATCATTTACATTCCACTCTCCAGCAACTCGAACATAAGTTAAGTCGCTTACTACAACGCCTAGGGGGTCTGTATTGTCGAACTTCCG
>JAQVZQ010000097.1 GCA_028708095.1 Dysgonamonadaceae bacterium | reverse complement strand
ACGACCACTCGTTATTTATGGGATTTGCCCCAAAGGACAATCCTGAGATAGCCATTGCTGTGATTGTTGAAAACGGAAGATTTGGTGCGAGCAATGCAGTGCCCATTGGTAGGCTGATGATGCAAAAATATTTTAAAGACTCGATACCCGAATCGGATAAATGGCTAGAAGACCGCATTGTGAACACATCTATCCTCCCGAATATATATTTACGAAACAGACAGACGCACAATGAACAGTGATATAACTAAAGAAAAAGGACGTATTGACAGATGGATGATACTTCTCTATCTTCTTTTTGTTATAGCTGGCTGGCTCAACATATATGCCGCCAGTTTCGACCTTGAAAATGCGGTGAGCCTCTTCGATTTATCAGGACGTGCCGGAATGCAACTTATTTGGATGGGAACATCGTTCATCTTAGCAATTGCTATAGCAAAAATTGACACAGCTTTCTTCGATACTTTTGCGCTCATGTTCTATATTATAGGCATAGCAATGCTTTTGTTGACGCTTGCCATTGCACCCAATATAAAAGGGTCGCACTCTTGGCTAGTTATGGGGCCTGTTAGTGTGCAGCCTGCCGAATTCATGAAATTTATTATCGCCCTTGCCCTTGCTAAAGTCATTAGCAGACATGGATTTGTACTCATGGAGGCGCGCAACCTATTGATTGTGTTAGCACTCATTCTTGTGCCATTCACCATAGTGTTATTTCAGAGCGAAACAGGCACTGCTTTGGTGTATTTGAGTTTCGTCATTATGCTTTATCGTGAAGGTTTGCCAGGAGGATTTATATTCACGGGACTTGCCATGATCGTTTATTTTGTTGTAGGACTCAAATTCTCGGAAGAGCAGGTTGGTTACTTTTCGCGGGGCGAAGTTTATACAATTATTATCATCATTGTTTTCACTGCTGGCATGGTTTGGAGTTATGTCAAGCGTCGCAATGTGGTGATGATTATTCTGGGTATCGCTGGGCTGGTGTTTTTGGGAAGTTTTGTGCTTTCAAAATTTAATGTAATGGAGATTGACTATGGCATTAGCGCCATTATTGCACTCTCACTCATAACGCTCTACCTCTTGTTTCTCGCTTTGCGATACTGGCAAAATATTTACCTGCTGATGGCTGTTTTTGCTATTGGGTCGTTTGCATTTTTAGAATCGGTGGAATATGTTTTCGAAGATGTGTTGCAACATCACCAACAAAAGCGTATTAAAGTGACGCTGGGCATGGAGGAAGACTTGTTGGGATCGGGATATCACATCGGACAATCTAAAATTGCCATTGGCTCGGGCGCATTTACGGGCAAGGGATACCTTAATGGGACTCAAACCAAATTAAAATATGTGCCCGAACAGGACACCGATTTCATTTTTTGCACCATTGGCGAAGAACAAGGTTTTATAGGTGCCAGCATAGTGCTCATTTTGTTTTTAGTATTTATATTGCGGCTCATTATTATTGCCGATAGGCAAAAGACCACCTTCGGCCGAGTCTATGGCTATGGCGTGGTCAGTGTTTTCTCCTTTCACCTGATTGTCAATATTGGAATGGTACTCGGATTAACTCCCGTAATAGGCATTCCATTGCCATTTTTTAGCTACGGCGGATCAGCTTTGTGGGGCTTCACCATATTGCTTTTCATATTTCTGAGAATTGACAAGTCAAATAAACCGAAATAACCTCAAATAAAGTGCGGGAGTTAGGTTTGGCACCTGTCTTTTTGCAGATTTACGAGAAAAACGCATTCACACTATCCCAGATATCATAAAACCATTCGAACGTGTAGACTGAGTTGAACTTGCTTCCTGCCCACCAGATTAATGGGATGAGCAAAATATTGACAGTTCCGCACACAACGCTTCTATTTCCTCGCGTAAAATAGGCAAATAAGCCCGTAAAGAATAGCGATACACCGCCAATACCCACCAACCACCACCAATTGAATGCAATGGAGAGCGTGAAAATCCTGACCGACCAACCAATTAAACCAAAAAGTCCTACAATGCCGATAACTGAGGGCAATATGCGAATGGTTTTGTGATATTCAATGAACACGTTAATACTAATGGCTGAGCAAAAGAAAAGCGCAACAGCTAACCAAAATAAATGATTGTTAAGCATAGTGTTTTAATTATTGATTGTGAAAACGTGATGTTATTTACCACCATTATACAAATAAAAATGATGAATGCTTCTTAGAGTTTTCTAAATTAGTAAATATAAAGCGATAAACAATGCAGTAAGAAGCAAATACCTACCGCAAATATTATTTATTTATCTATAATTAGCAGAAGTTTATATACTAAATATGTTCTTCGATAAAGCAATATTTCAACGCAGCACCCTATTTAAAACAATTTCAAAGGTATTGAACGAAAAATTGTCGCTTGCCACTTTAAAATACCCTTGACGGGATTGTAAAATAAGGTAAGTTGTAGGAGAATATCATCGAAAGTTTGACACTTTGCTACTATTTCTATGCAAAAAGCGTGTATTTAACTTCGCAATAATGCTATGTCAGTTGACAATGCACTATTGCGATATCGCATTGTAGCATTGTCAGCTGACAATGCATGCTTGTTAATTAGCAAGACTACTCTGACACATGACAATGCATATTTGCGAAATAGCAAGACTACTTTGACACCTGGCATAGCATATTTGTAAAATCGCATGAGTAATCTGACACTTGACATAGACCCCTTGAGAAATAGCAAGACTACTCTGACAGTTGACAAAGCACAATTGCGATGCCAAAAGATTGTTTTCTTTCAAAAGTATTGTATATATTTGTCACAGGAATACCTTACAACACTAAAACCAATGGCTATGATGATTCCTCCTTACCTATTATCTCGACTCTCAAGATGGGAAATCTTTCAATTGACAGCAGATGTGCTGACATATGCGAATAAATTTGAAGAAGTGACACCCGAAACGTTCAACAACAAGCTAACTGAACTGCAAACTGCATTCGAAATATATGACGAAGAGCTTGTTCAGGAGCGAAGACCCACACCCGAACTGCTTTTAGAGATGGATGAGGCACGCAGTTATGCCATTCGCAAACTTCATGATGTGATACGGGTGTATGGCGATTACAAATTTGTGGAAGAAAAGGAAGTTGCCTCGAAAAATTTGCGTAGAATCACAAAAAAATATGGAAGTGGGCGCTCAATATCACGTCTAGGCCAAGATAGTAAAACTGCTGTTATCACCAATTTGCTGCAAGATTTAGCGCAAGATGATGCCAAGCAACATATTGCAACCCTCGATTTGACAGATGTAGTAACGTCGCTGATTGTTGCAAATGAAACTTTCGAAAATGAGCAGCTATTGCGCAAGAAATACTTATCAGAATTTGTGAAGGATGTAGTGAAAAATGCCCGAACAGATGTTCAGGCACGCTTTATTGAATTTGTGGATGTGGTGAATGCCCTCGCCGTTGTAGAAGGGCCCGAAAAGTACGCCGATTTGAAACAGAAGATAAGCACCTATGTGAAACATTATGTGGCGCAAGCCAAACTAAGAAGGAAAAAGAAAGTAGTTGAAGCGTAATGTCACCCTCCCTGCAATATTTTATCCATCACCCAATTTGTTCTTGCTGCCGTGATAGCCGTACTTACTACCTCCCCGCCCATGCCTTGCAAGTATTCCACAATACTTTGAATGAGATAGTGCTGAATATTGTCAGGATTTTTTTCAGAAAAAGCAACAACGCCTTCTGGGGTTTCCATTTCTATGTTTGAAAACATGAAGGTAGAGAAAGTTAGCTTGCCCTTCGAACCCACCAATTCAATGGAGTCGGCACGGGTATCTTGTGGCGCAACAAAACTCCAGCTGCCACTTCCCACAATTCCATTTTCGAACTTAAATGTAGCACCAACGGTATCCTCAACATCATACAATCCGCCACGATTGGTGGCAAAACCATTCACTTCGACGATGGGATCAAACAAAAAATCGAGCAAATCAAATTGGTGAGAAGCCAAATCGTAGAAATATCCTGCTCCCGCAATCTCTCTCTTGACGCGCCACGGCAAAGTGTCGCGACTAAGGTCGGTGCCATAAGGCGGAATGGCAAAACGTATTTGAACGGTAGAAATATCGCCCAACATTCCGTCATCAATCAACTGTTTCACCCGCAGAAAATAGGGCAATGTGCGACGATAGTATGCAACGAAGCAAGGCACACCCGTTTCTTCAGATATGCGCACCATTTCTTGACACTCTTCGTAGCTTGCCGCCATCGGTTTTTCTACATACACTGGTTTGCCCGCACGCATTGCGGCAATGGCATATTCGGCGTGAGTGGAAGGAGGTGTTGCCACATAAACAGCGTTTACATTGGGGTCATTTATCAGGTCAGTAGCGTTAGAATACCATGTATCGATGCCATGTCTGCGTGCATAATCTTCAGCTTTTGCAGCATCGCGACGCATAACTGCAACCACTTTCGAACCCTCCACCTTATTAAAGGCAGGACCACTTTTCTTCTCTGTTACAATTCCGCAACCAATGAAACCCCATTGTATCATAATATGATGTTTTTATTGATATTTGTATTAATTGCTCATCTTACACGCCATTTCAAGCCTCTTCCCATTGTTTTTTCAACAGTTTCACTGCAGCAGGAACCACCACTTCGCGATCGCCCTGACATCCACATTCGAAACTAACATACTTGTCGTAGCCAATTTTCTTCAATCCCTTAAAACCATCCACATAGTTGTCGGCCGCTCCATCCTCACCAGGCATACTGCGGCGTTTTCTGCTGGCAATGTGCACATGTTGCAGGTAATCGTCCGCTGAAATGAACGCACCACTATCCGAGTTTTCCTCCCAGGTCATGTGCCAGAAGTCGCCCATACAGGTCACTCCCGGGTTATTAATATCGCGACATATAGAAGCAGCATCTCCCACTTGGCGCAAATAAAAAGCCTCTTTGCGATTGAGGGGTTCGAAGATAAGCTTAGTGCCATGTTTCACGGCAAAGTTGCCCAATTTATTGATTTCCTCACAAAGGAAATCCCGGGTCTCTTGCGTGTGTGGCATCACAGGCACTTGTCGGGTGAAAGCGGGAACAAATATTACACCCGTAGACCCCAATTGACCTGCGGCAACAATTATTTCGCTGATTGTATCGGTAAATTTTTTGCGCACATCGGCTTCGGTCGAAAGCGGAAAGCCCTCGAAGCCCGCACATGTAGCACTTACTTTTATATTTCGCCCTTTCAACTCATTTTTAATCTCATCCACACGTCCAACCAGTCCCCTACCCGAAGGCTCAAAGCCCACAACCCCATGTTTTTCCATAAAGTCGAACTTCTCACGAAGGTTTTTGCCAGGCGCAATACCTTCCTGAAAGGAAAGTTTGAGGTTGGATGATGAATTGTGAGATAAATTGCGAGAAAGATAGTTCTTCTCTTCGAAGTCCAAAGATTCATTGCTTGCAAAAGCAGTTCTGCCTGCTGTAACAAGAGCTGCACCAGCTAGCGATGCCTTTAAAAATCTTCTTCTATTAATAGTATCCATAGCAAATGACTTAATTTGATTCCTACAATTTGTATATGTTGTTACGCCTTTTGGGGTTTAGTGCGTAAATTTAGCTATTACTTAGACAAAGGCGTCAGCTCAACCCGTCGAACAAACAACTCAGCGCCTTCCGATTGAATTTGAATGCGTCCCTTTTGTGGTTGTGCTTCTACAACATGGTTAACCAGCTTATTGTTCAGGTATATTAATATCTCACCATCCTGAGCGATACACTCAACCCTGTTCCATTTGCCCACTTTCTTTTCAACATCTTGTGCACCACGAAAACCTTTCACATCTTCCCAGTTTGGATCGCGGCCATACCAGTTGATTCGTCCTCCATATATAGTCACCAAATCACCTCCTGGCTTATAGATATATGAACCATTCTGTTTTTCGGGTGCTACTGGGCTAGTTGCTGAAAACTCGGATGTTCCGTTGCCAACAACGATAACATCTCCTGTTCCACCTTCTATTAATTGGCATTCTATTGAGTGCATCCATGTTCCTGAGTAGCCTCCATCTTCTCCAATTGAGTGCAATAATATACCGCTGTCCTTTGCTTTTTCTGCTCTGGGTGCAAAAGTTATCTCTCCCCACTTAAACTCTACCACAAGTTTATAGTTTTCGTATTCATTGTTGGTGGTAATACAACCATACTCTTCTCCTGATATTCTTATCTGCCCTTTTTGTACCGTGAATACCCCATTGGGATCGTTATCACGGCCCCTCCCTTTCAAGAAAGTGTACCAACCGTCAAGGTTTTTGCCATTGAACAATTTGATTTTAGATTGATCAGCATGCTTTGTAGTAACAACTTCAGTAGATTTTGCAAAAGCAGTGTCCCCAAAGATGGTTAATGATGCAATGATGCATAAAGAAATAATAAATCGCCTTGTCATATTTTAATTTTTTATGTGCACTACACGGGTTTGCGCTATTGTATTTCAACGCAAACCCGTAGTTGTGCAATTTTCGTATTTTAAAACATTACGAACGGATTATTTAACCCTCGGATTGCTTATTTATTTGCTGTTCCTGGTACTGGAGTTACATAAGAACTCATGTCCATTTTGCCAATATTGAGGTCGGCGGGGGTATAGTCGAGCGATGATGCCGTCATTGTTTCCCAATTGGTTTCAAGTCCAGTGTATGCAGACTCGCGTCCCATCAAAGCTGCCATATTTGAAATAGCCGTTTCGGAAGCTTGCTCAATTGGCATGTTCTTGCGAATGCAGTTCACCAAGTTTACATGTTCAAGTGCGTAAGGGTTGGTTTGTTTGTAATTCGCTTTCTCCGCTTCTAAATCGAATTGCCACACCACATTACCTGCCAAGTCTTTAATAACAGTCTCGCCATTCGCAGTTGACCAAGAACCTTTGGTTCCTTGAATAAACTCGCTCACGTTGTTGGAGCAACCATCTATTTGTCGGCTCATACTGTGCAAGTGAACACCGTTTTCCATTGTAAAGTCGATGCTGAAGTTGTCAAATTGGTCACCCGTCACCCTACGATGGCGCGAGCCAAAACCAAGTGCACTCACAGGCTTCAATCCGCTAAACCAAGTAAACACATCTATGTTGTGAACGTGTTGTTCAATAATATGATCACCCGACAGCCATTTCCAGTTAACCCAATCTTTCACCATGTACTCAAAATCGTTCCATTCTGGTTGACGATCGCGATACCATAGCATCGATTGATTCCAATAAACAACACCACCAGTGATTTCTCCAATGGCACCATCCATAATTTGTTGAAAAGAGGCAACATAATTGCGCTGATGGTGGCGTTGTGTACCCGTAACAACGCGAAGGTTCTTAGCCTGTGCTTGTTTTGCGGCGGCAATTACTTTACGGTAGCCTAATGCGTCAACAAACATGGGTTTTTCGAGGAAGCAATGTTTGTTTTTCTCCACAGCATACTCAAAGTGCGAAGCACGGAAGAAAGGAGGTGAGCACTCAATGATGATATCGACATCGCTATCGATTACTTGTTTATAAGCATCGAGTCCAACGAAGCGATTTTCGCTTGGTATGTCAATGTTTTTATCGGCTTTTAGTTTATCGGCAAGCGTGTTTACACGCTCTTCAAACACATCTCCCAATGCAGTGATGGTTACACCATTTGCAGAGTCCAAAAAATTTATTGCTGCACCCGATCCACGACCACCACAACCAATTATACCTGCTTTCAACTCTTTGCCATCGTCAGCCTTATCGGGAAGATTAGGAATATAATAACTACCAGGTTTACGCAAGGGTGTGTTTCCCGATTTTTCATTACCACTGCTGCATGATGTAAGTAAACCTGTGGCACTACCGCCACCAATTACTCCAATTGTGCTGGCAAGTGCCGAGCTTTTAAGAAAAGATCTTCTGCTTACGTTGTTGTTCTCTTTCTTCATTTTGTTTATTTTTAAAAATATTACTTCTCAACTCATTTAAATGCTAAGTCAGAGGGCAGTTTAAATTGTTCTTTATTATTTCTTACCTGTGCCAGGTATAGGAGTTACAAACGCACTCATATCCATCTTACCAGTCAAACTCAAATCGGCAGGTGTGTAATCCAAAGATGATGCAGTCATTCCTTCCCAAGTTGTTTCCAATCCTGTATATGCCGATTCGCGAGCCATAATTGCTGCCATGTTGGTTACTGCTGCTTCCGATGCTTGCTCAATAGGTGTGTTTTTTCGAATACAATTCACCATATTTACATGTTCCAACACGAATGGATTAGTCTGTTTGTTGTTCGCTTTATCAGCTTCCTCATCAAATTCCCAAACTACGTTGCCCGCCAAATCTTTTATAAACACTTCACCACCAACTGCACCTTTTCCAGTCCAAGATCCTTTAGTACCTTGAATGAAATTGCTCACATTGTTAGTGCAACCGTTAATTTGGCGACACATACTGTGTAGGTGTGCACCATTATCCATAACAAAGTCTGTGCTAAAGTTATCGAATTGATCTCCTGTTACACGGCGGTGGCGCGAACCAAATCCTAATGCACTTACTGGTTTCAAACCTGTGAGCCAAATGTATGCATCGAGACTATGAAAGTGTTGCTCCACAATATGATCACCCGAAAGCCATCTCCAGTTAACCCAATCCTTCAACATATATTCAAGGTCATTCCATTCTGGCTGACGTTCGCGATACCATAATTGCCCCACATTATAATATACAACTCCACCAGTAATTTCACCGATTGCTCCATCCATAATTTGCTTGTAAGATTCCACATAGCTGCGTTGATGATGACGTATTGTACCCGTTACTACAGTCAAATTCTTTGCTTTGGCCTGTTTTGCTGTTGCAACAATTTTACGATATCCTACTGCATCCACACACATTGGCTTTTCTATGAAGCAGTGCTTGTTTTTTTCTATCGCATACTCAAAGTGTGAAGGTCGGAAAAAGGGAGGAGTGCAATCAATTACTACATCAACACCACTATCAATTACCTGCTTGTATGCATCGAGTCCGACAAAGCGCATGTCGCTAGGTATGTCAATGTTTTTTTCTGCCTTTAATGAATCGGCAAGGGTATTTATACGCTCTTCAAACACATCTCCCAAGGCAATGATAGTTACTCCATTGGCTGAGTTTAAAAAATCCATGGCTGCACCCGATCCACGACCACCGCAACCAATAACTCCCGCCTTTAATTCCTTGCCGTCGTCAGCTAAGTCAGGAAGGTCAGGAATATAGTAACTTCCCGGCTCACGCAAGGGTATATTTCCCGATTTCTTATTGCCACTGCTACAAGATGATAATAGACCTGTGGCACCACCACCAATTACACCAATAGTTCCAGCAAGTGCAGAACTTTTGAGGAAGGATCTTCTACTTAAGTTTTTACTCTCTTTCTTCATTCTAATTTTTTAAAAATTATTGCTCATCAACTCATTTATATTCTGAGTTGGATGGCAATATAAATTGTTCCTTACTTATTATTACCTGTGCCAGGTATAGGAGTTACAAACGCACTCATATCCATCTTACCAGTCAAACTCAAATCGGCAGGTGTGTAATCTAAAGATGATGCAGTCATTGCCTCCCATGTCGTTTCTAGTCCTGTGTATGCCGATTCGCGACCCATCATTGCAGCCATGTTAGATACACACATTTCTGTTACTTGTTCAATAGGCGTGTTACTACGTATGCAGTTCACTAAATTTACGTGCTCCAACACAAATGGATTTGTTTGCTTGTAATTTGCTTTCTCTTCTTCCTCATCAAATTCCCAAATTACTTTCCCTGTCAAATCTTTTATTACCACTTCGCCGCCTACTGCACCTGTGCCAATCCAAGTTCCTTTAGTCCCCTGAATATAATTACTAATATTGTTTGTGCATCCATCTATTTGTCGACACATACTATGCATATGCACACCGTTTTCCATAACGAAATCGGTACTAAAGTTATCAAATCTATCACCCACCACACGGCGATGATTCGAACCAAATGCTAATGCACTTACGGGCTTCAACCCCGTGAGCCAAAAGAAAGCATCAATGCTGTGAATGTGTTGCTCAAGAATATGATCACCCGATAACCATCTCCAACTAAACCAATCTCTCAACATATATTCAAGATCGCTCCATCCTGGTTGACGTTCTTTGTGCCATTGCGCACCTACATTATAATATACACCTCCTCCAGTAATCTCTCCTATGACTCCATCCATAATTTGCTTATGAGATGCCACGTAACTCCGTTGATGATGGCGAATTGTGCCAGTTACTACGCTCAAGTTTTTGGCTTGGGCTTGCTTTGCAGTTGCAATTACTTTGCGGTAACCTACTGCATCAACAAACAGTGGTTTCTCTAAGAAACTATGCTTGTTATTTTGAACTATATACTCAAAGTGTAAAGGGCGGAAAAAGGGAGGGGTACAATCTATCACCACATCCACTCCACTATCTACCACTTTTTTGTAAGCATCCAAACCAACAAAACGTTTATCGTTAGGTATATCGATATCTTTCACTTTCTTCAACCTATCGGCAAGGGCATTTACCTTATCTTCGAACACATCGCCCAAAGCTACAATGGTTACATTGTTTGCGGAGTTCAAAAAATCTATAGCTGCACCCGATCCACGACCACCGCAACCAATTACTCCTGCTTTTAACTCCCTACCATCGGCAGCCAAGTCGGGAAGGTCAGGAATATAGTAGCTCCCTGGCTCACGCAAGGGTATATTTCCCGATTTTTTATTGTCACTGCTACACGATGACAACAAACCTGTGGCACCACCACTAATCACACCAATTGTTCCAGCAAGTGCCGAACTTTTGAGGAAGGATCTTCTACTTAAGTTTTTGTTTTCTTTTTTCATCTTGTTTATTACCAAAATATTGCTCCTCAAATTATTTACATATCAACGTCAGCAAATAATTTTAGTTGTTTTTATTATTTTTATTTACCTGTACCAGGAATTGGAGATACAAACTGGCTCATATCCATTTTACCCATATTAAAATCGGCGGGAGTATAATCTAAAGAAGAGGAGGTAATTGTTTCCCAATTAGTCTCAAGTCCGGTATATGCCGATTGGCATGCCATTACACCTACCATGTTACCCACAGATATTTCTGAAACTTGCTCAACAGGAGTTTTTCTTCGAATGCTATTTACCAAGTTTACGTGTTCCAAGACAAATGGATTGGTCTGTTTGTAATTCGCTTTTTCTTCTTCTTCATCAAACTCCCAAATTACATTGCCTGCTAAATCTTTTATAAACGATTGACCTCCTACTGTTCCAATTCCCGTCCAAGATCCTTTAGTTCCTTGAATGTAATTACTCACACCGTTTGTGCAACCATCCATTTTTCGAGTCATACCATGAATATGCACATTGTTTTCCATAACGAAATCAACACTAAAGTTGTCATATTGGGTTCCCGACTTAATGCGTGCACGTGAACCAAACGCTAATGCACTTACTGGTTTCAAACCTGTAAGCCAAACAAATGCATCAATGTTATGAAAAAGTATTTGAAGCATGATATCACCCGAAAGCCATATCCAGTTTGTC
>JAQVZQ010000423.1 GCA_028708095.1 Dysgonamonadaceae bacterium | reverse complement strand
TTATCTTGGTCTATACGGGGCATTCAGCACGGATGCCCGTTCGCGGAAAAGCAAGAGTGAAAGAGCTGAATTCTACTTCGACAGTAATACAAAGATGTTTTATCTTGGCTTGAGGTTTAGCGAAGAGGAGATATCTGCCTATGAACAGCTTTCTACCATTTTCGAGTTGAGATTTGCTTCTCAAGCGCAGCCGTTCTACACATTGCGAATTAATGGGAGAAACTTTTCCGTTGATACTCAGAGACTGATTCCTCTCGATAAATTCTCTTACAACTATTTTTTGTCAAACACGCTAAATGGCATCAAGAGAAAATATGAGGTGTTCAACAACGTCGCAAACAACGCAGCGACTTTCTTTAAGATGCAAGTGGGTGATAGCGGCTATCGAGCCAAATTAGTTCGCAGTTCCGTTCTTTATACGAATATACCTTACTTCATAGTTTTTCAAAGTCAGAGCCAGCATTGGTCGCCAGTAGATGTTCGTCGACCAGTACCCTAAAGATGTCGTGCCTTTGTTCCGTTCCACAGAACAGTCGTTTGTCGTAACTTTAAAAAATTTGAATTACGCCAAACTATCTACGCCACATGGCGATGAAGTTGGCGTAGATAATGGCTATGAAAATAATGTTAATTTGATTTTGAATGCAATTTCTGAAGACCCGAAAATCACGCAAAAGAATATCGCTATCAAAACCGGTTTATCGACACGTACGGTATCGCGAGAAATCAGAGAACTACGTGATACAGGTGTCATTCGACGCATTGGGTCGGATAGGTTAGGATATTGGGAAATTGTTAAATAGAAAATCGGAAATGCCCCTGTCTAAAAGTGAACATCTGTGTTCCTTTAGGTGGGTTTTTTCTATACAAAAACGAGGCGGTATGTTAAAATTAAAGCAACATATGAATATGTGTTCATATATGCAAGATGAAAGCAGAAGTTTTTCGTGCAAAATTAACAAGTAAGTGAGGTTTCAAGATGGAACAAATGAAGCAAATGCCTGATGATCTTCTAGCTAGATGTGAGGTAGTGTGCATTCATCCGGATAAAGTGGCTAGAATCAAGGGAAACAGTCTAAACACCGAAGAGATTTTGGAGCTGGCGGAGATTTTTAAGGCCTTGGGCGATGGGACGAGAATTAAGCTTTTGCATGCCTTAGCGCAAGAGGAAATGTGTGTTTGTGATTTAGCTGAGGTGGTGGCGATGTCCCAGTCCCTTGTTTCTCACCAGTTACGGGTTTTACGAAATTTACGGCTGGTTAAATATCGGCGGGAAGGGAAAATGGTCTATTATTCGCTGGATGACGAGCATATTGTGGCGTTGTTTACCCAAGGGCTGGAGCATATCAGGCACCGGTAACAGTTGTCATTTTTCTGCATAAAATATTCGCAATGACAGAAGGAGGAGGACGTGATGGGAGAGGAACCGAACAAGGCAAAATATTTAAAGATGTGGTGTGCCGGGGCCGGAATATTTCTCTATTTGCTAGTTTTAATCTTCCAATTTTCTTCACCCATTGAATGGGGGCTTTTCCTGCTTAGTTACGGGTTAATTGGTGGGGAGGTTGTCTTTAAGGCGGGCAGGAATCTTTTCCGTGGACACGTTTTTGACGAAAACATGCTTATGACCATTGCAACGATAGGCGCGTTTGCTGTACAGGAATATCCTGAGGCGGTAGCGGTCATGCTCTTTTATCAGATAGGTGAATATTTTCAGGATTTAGCCATCGATAAGTCGCGTGGTTCAATTGAAGCTTTGTTAGCTATTAGACCTGATTATGCCAATATCCAAAGGAATGGGGAAATAGTGCGGGTAAACCCTGAGGAAGTGGCGGTGGGCGAAGAGATCGTGATTAAACCGGGCGAAAGGGTGCCTTTGGACGGAACAATCATTGCGGGCGATTCTTTAGTTGATACCGCCGCTTTGACGGGGGAAGCGATGCCCAGAGAGTTAGGCGTAGGTGACGAAATCTTGAGCGGCTTTATTAATAATTCCGGGTTGCTGACGGTGAGGGTGCTAAAAACTTATGGCGAGTCGACGGTAGCGAAGATTCTGGATTTAGTTCGGAATGCCGGCAGCAAGAAGGCTCCTACCGAAGACTTTATTACAAAATTTGCCCGTTACTACACACCCGCGGTGGTAGGTATTGCTGCAGGGGTAGCCATTCTTCCGCCCATTTTTCTGTCTGATGCCGCTTTTTCCACCTGGTTATACCGGGGCTTGATTTTTCTGGTTATTTCTTGTCCCTGTGCCCTGGTTATTTCTATTCCGCTGAGCTTTTTTGGCGGGATTGGAGCGGCTTCACGCAAAGGGATTTTGGTGAAGGGGGGCAATTATTTAGAAGCTTTAAACAAGGTAGATACGGTTGTTTTTGATAAAACCGGAACAATGACGAAAGGTGTGTTGGAAGTTACGGATATTCATCCCGCAAGTGGCTATTCTGCTCAGGAGGTATTATCTTGGGCAGCGATGGCCGAGAGGTATTCGACTCACCCCATCGCCAGGTCCATTAGGGCGGCGGTGAGCGGGGACGGCAACAAAGTCGGAAAAACGCTGGAAACCCAGGAAGTCGGAAAAGCACAATCTTATGAGGAAGTGGCTGGTTTAGGAGTGAAGGCTTGTTTCGAAGGCCGCGTTATCCTGATGGGTAACGCCAAGCTTATGCAGGAAGAAGCAGTACTTGGTTTTCTGCCCGATAAGGAAAGGAACCATGAAGCATCGTTGGAGGTAAATCTGCATGTAGCGGTAGATCAGCACTTTGTGGGAAGCATCGTGCTCGCAGACCAATTAAAGG
>JAQVZQ010000096.1 GCA_028708095.1 Dysgonamonadaceae bacterium | reverse complement strand
CCCGTGAGGCTCCAAACTATAGTCGTGGAAGTGAATAAATAAATGCCACTTCTACAGTAGGCATCACTACTTAAAAACTAAAACAATAAACGTTCCTCAGTATCTAATTGAGGAACGTTTATTGATTAATAATACAACAACGCTTTGTACAAAAAACGATTGAACAAGATTGTTAACAACACGGTTATTTGTTACTTTGCACCTTTATTAAGATACAAATGAATGTAATAGGATAACAAAAAACTGCTATTTCATAAATATAACCATTAAACCTTTATTGACTCAATTTCAATATCCAATTATACGATTCAATACTATTTTTAAAATATCATTTATATGAAACTTAGTCTTTTTATAGAAAAATATTTCTGGGTGTTTTTTATTGCTGGGCTTTTGATGGGATTAATCATTCCAGTTTATAATGACAATTTGATGTCGTTGTTAAAACCATTATTAATGGTAATGCTCTTTCTGGTGTTTTTAAAAACAGATGTAGCACAAATCTTTACCAAAATAAGGAACTACAAACAAATGACTTTCCTCTCACTCTCTTTTATGCTCGTCATACCTTTGTTGTTGTTTTTTGTCATTAATTTATTCGACCAAACACTTGCTATTGGGGTTTTGCTTCTTACCGCAATGCCCGCAGCAGTAGCTTCGCCTGCACTTACCGACATTGTGAAAGGTAATATAGCACTATCTACAAGTATTGTTATTATCACTTCATTAATTGCTCCTCTCACAGTGCCATTTTTATTTTGGCTCATACAGTTCGAAGGCTTATCTGTTAACCCTTTGTGGCTTTTCAAAGACCTTGCCATAGTTATTATCATACCTGTAATTGCCTCACAATTAATAAAAAAATATGCACATAATATCATTGTGAAAAATGATCACGTAATTACTTCTGTCAATGTCATCATACTTTCGTTTATGGTATACATTGCAATGGCTTCACAACGTGAAGTAATATTGAGCGATTTCACTGGAATACTTTGGCACACATTCCTTTTATACATAGTATCTATTTTGCTTCATTTTATAGGTTATTTTATGGGATTCAAGGAAGACAATAAAGGGAAAATCGCAATAACTATCGCCTCTGCATATAAGAACAATGGAATGGCTATAGTTTTAGCTGCTCTTTATTTCGAACCAGCTATCCTTATTCTGATGGTGCTTTCAGAACTGCCATGGAATACATTATTGATTCCTTACAGAAAGTTCATTCAATATCAACAAAGAGAGGAATGACTGTGAAAATACACTTCTCTTTTTATTGAATAATTTTACCGCTACTCACATCTATCAATTCAAATAACAAATATTTTTTACACCCATTTCTTTTCAATTAACAAAAGAAAAAACCTATCTTGCATATCAATTTGTTGCATTATTTATTTATATCTCGAATTAAAATGAAAAAGATAAAATTATCTGTTTTATTTATACTCATCTTTTTTATAACATTTTGCACTATGGCCCAAAAGCGAACAGCATCAAAAGGAAATTTGGAGCAACTAATACAATTAATAGAAAAAAAATATGCTCCTGACAAAAGAGTGGAGGTTTTTGCAATAAAGGAGATGAAGTCTAAAAACGAATCGACATTAATTGGTGAAACTTCTAGCCACGAAGCATACGAAGAACTTATTACGACAGCCCGAAAGATGATACCCCAGATAAAAGACAGCATTCGTCTTTTGCCAGACAAAGCTTTAGGGAATAGAAATTGGGGGGTTATAAACAACTCTGTTGCAGACCTACGATCAAAACCTGCCTATGGTTCGGAAATGGTAACACAAGTATTATTGGGTATGCCTGTAAGAATACTGGAAAAAAGTCGTAGTTGGCTACGTATTCAATCACCCGAAGGATATATTGGATGGATGTCTGGTTCGTTGCAAAAACATACTCAAGATGAACTAAACGAGTATTTGACAAAACCGAAAATAGTTATCGTCAATCAATATGCACTATCCTACTCTCAACCAAACAAACAATCATTGCCTGTATCTGATATTGTCGTGGGCGATATGTTGACTGTTGATGACACAAAAGAGAGCTTTTATCACGTAACCTATCCAGATGGTCGAAAAGCATACATTGATATGAAAGATGCAATAGAATTAGACAAATGGCTCAGCGGAATAGAACTTACAGGAAAAAGCATTGTTGAAACTGCTAAGCAATTGATGGGTGTACCCTACGTGTGGGGTGGCACTTCGTCGAAAGGATTAGATTGTAGCGGTTTTACCAAGTTGGTATATTGGTTACATGGAATTATTATTGCAAGAGATGCATCGCAACAAGTGAAAAACGGTATTGAAATAGATTCAATTGGAAATTTTGAAAATGCACAAAAAGGAGACTTGGTGTTTTTTGGAGAAAAAGCAACTGCAACAAATCCACAAGAACGAGTTGTTCATGTGGGTATTTATATTGGCAACAAACAATTTATCCATGCGTCCGACAATATTCACATTAGCAGTTTTGATCCTGATGACTCACTGTACGATAAATTTAACACCAACCGATATTTACGCACCATGCGTCTTATTGGTATGGAAGGTACAAAAGGAATAGAATTTATGAAGACCCATTCTTTTTATCAGCAACGCTAACTTTTCATCTCACAAATACATTATGAAAACAAATCGACGAAATTTTATCAAAACATCAGCAATGGCCGCTGCATCATTAGCTGTACCAGCTACATCAATTATGGGAAATAATAAAACTTTTAAAAACAAATCATCTGCAAGGATGAAGCTTACTTGGACCACTTATGATTTGCAGTTAAAACATGTGTTTACCATTTCAGGTTTTTCACGAAAGACCACACCTGTAGTTCTAACAAAAATAGAATATGATGGCTTAGTAGGATACGGTGAAGCCTCACTACCACCCTACTTGGGAGAAACACAGGCATCGGTGATAGAGTTTTTAAAAAAAGTTGATTTGTCACCCTTTTCTGACCCAACACACCTGGAGGAAATATTGCATTATATTGATCACATTGCCGAAAACAATACAGCTGCAAAAGCATCTATAGATATTGCATTACACGATTTAACTGGCAAGATAATTGGTGCTCCATGGCATAAAATATGGGGGTTAAACAAAATGGAGGTTCCCGATACTACATTCACAATAGGGATAGACACGGACGAAATGGTGCGCAAAAAAACACGTGAAGTGTTGGGCGATTTTAATATACTGAAAATAAAAGTAGGTGGCGAGCACGATAAGAGAATGATTGAAGCTATCCGTTCTGTGACTGAGCTACCCATGGCTGTTGATGCAAATCAGGGTTGGAAAGATAAACACGAAGCATTGGACATGATCCATTGGTTGAAAGAAAAAGGTATTGTGATGGTGGAGCAACCGATGCCTAAATATGATTTCGATAATATAGCATGGCTCACAGAGCGTAGCCCGTTGCCGATTTTTGCAGACGAATCGTTGCAACGATTGCGTGACATTGAGAAAATGAAAGGTGTATTTTCGGGTATCAACATTAAGTTGATGAAATGTACTGGCATGCGAGAAGCATGGAAAATGCGTAACTTGGCAGAAGCATTGAACATGAAAGTAATGATAGGATGCATGACAGAGACCTCGTGTGCTATTTCAGCTGCCTCACAACTATCAGCTGGTTTAGATTTTGCAGATTTAGATGGTGCGTTATTGATTTCCAATGATTGTTTTGAGGGAGCAAAACTTGAAGAAGGAAAGATAATTGCCTCTGACTTGCCAGGCATTGGAGTAAAGCTAACACAAAAACTATTTAAATAGTATCTGGATCGTCTCTATCAATATTACCTGACCATAAAAACTTATTGGTTTCTTTTACAACAACTTTAGAGAGCAACAGCAATGCTATTAAATTAGGAATTGCCATGAGAGCATTCATGCTGTCTGCAACACTCCATACAAGAGACAGATTTAATATAGCACCTACAAAAACAGCTGCTATCCACATTAATCTATAATAAATAACAACTTTTTCACCTCCCAAGTATTCAACTGCTTTTTCTCCATAATATGACCATCCCAAAATAGTTGAAAAGGCAAATGTTACAATGCCTACTGAAAGAACAAGTGAACCTACAATCGGAATTTTATCAAAAGCAACTTTTGTAAGTGCTGCTCCCTGAGTATGATCTATATTGGGGTGTGCAATTATCGAACCTACAAGCACCAGTCCTGTAAGAGCACAAACAACAACTGTATCCCAAAACGTACCTGAAGATGAAACCAAAGCCTGTCTAACTGGGTTCCTGGTCTGGGCGGCCGCAGCCACAATTGGAGCAGAGCCAAGCCCCGATTCATTAGAAAATAACCCTCGAGCAATACCAAAACGAGCAGCCATCATGACTGTTGTTCCAACAAATCCACCACCAGCAGCTCTTGCAGAGAATGCCGAATTAAATATTAAAGTGAAAGTCTCTTTTAAATAAGGAGAATTGATGTATAGAATAACCAAACAACACAGCACGTAAAATATAGCCATAAAAGGAACCAAAGCTCCACACACTTTTGCTATTCCTTTAATTCCAAAGAGAATAACCAATGCAGTAGCCATAGATACTAAAATGCCGCTTGTAATAGGAGGAACGGAATAAGTTTCATTGAGCAATAATGCAATGGCGTTTGACTGTACAGTGTTACCTATACCAAAAGATGCAATAGCAGTAAAGATGCAAAACAACATAGCCAACCACTTCATATTTAGCCCTCTTTCTAATGCATACATCGGGCCTCCAATCATAGTGCCATCTTCTGTTTTCACTCTATATTTAATTGCAAGTAGTCCTTCAGAATATTTAGTAGCGATTCCTAAAACGCCAGTAATCCAACACCAAAAAACCGCACCTGGTCCGCCAAGTGCAACAGCTGTTGCTACTCCAATTATATTTCCTGTGCCTATTGTAGCTGCAAGAGATGTTGCCAAAGCACCAAACTGACTAACATCACCACTCCCTGTTTTGTCTTTTACTACTGACAATTTTATTGCAGTAAAAATCTTTCTTTGAGGAAACTTTAAGACTATTGTTAAATACAAATGTGTTCCAAGTAGCAAAACAATCATTGGCCAACTCCACAGAAACGAACTCACTTGTTCTACAATAACTGATAACTCTTCCATTGTCATGTTTAAATATTAAAAAAACATGCACAAAGTTATAAAAATATGTGAGCTGCAAAACACTAAAGAAGATTGAATATAACTACTTGAATGAAATTAAATTGATAAAATAGAAATTAGCAACTCCCGACTTATCCATTATAGTGCGACAAAATCATAGTTCCCGATTCTATAACCATTCACAATTATTTCCGAGTTTTGAGTCCATCAACAACTACCTAAAATCTTTCCTAAACATTTCTTCAATGGAAGATTTCATTGTCAACTCTTGAAACTTGAATCTTCAACCGAAGATTTGACGGAAAGGTGTTGAAAATCGAATCTGCTGTGGTTTTTCTGACGAACAACAGTCGAATTTCAAACCTTTGATGGTTTTTCTCCTAACAGCGAGTTGGATTTCAAATCTTCAGTGAAAAATTTAACAAACAAGAGAAGAATATCAGATTTACTCTAATTTCCTCTTCATTTATCTTTCAAAAATCCAATTTGCTTGAAACAAAAGTGCATTTGTGCTTTTCTAAACATTTCTTCAATGGAAGATTGCGTTTTCATCTCTTGTTCGTACAATCTTCGACGCAAGAAATGATTTTTGTCTCTCTAACAGCATTCCTTTTCTAAAATCTATCAGGAAAGGCACTTTATGGGAAAATTTTCTACAGTAGATGCAAATTTCAATCGCTAAATGTACTCTAATCTTCGTAGGATTTAAGAATCAACATTTCTCACTACAGTTTTTTGTTGTGGACAACAAAATCGACTCTTGCAACAGCAATCTTTCTGTGAGGTTGCTATTTTCATCTGTTGAATGTATAATCTTCGGTGGTAAAAGTAGTGCAGGGCTTGATTACGAACTTTTACTATACTACGCTGGCGTGAAAGGTACATCGCTCCCGCACGAATCCTTTCGTGTGAGTTTCTTTAGAAAAAAAACTTCAAGATTGACTAATGACACGGATGTTCATCCGCCTTTTCCCTTTGACTTTAGTCAATGGATTACTTAATTTTTCAGAGCTTTTTTGGCTTTAGCCACATTTATTGAAATTGAAAACGTGGCTAAGCCAACCCTTGATTATCAGTCCTCTTATCCATCAGTTAAAACCGACAGTAATGCAAGCAAATTGCAAATTGATGCAAAAGGATTGTACGATTTGAATAGTTATCAAGTCCAATAATAATTGTTTTTTGTTTTAACAGAGCCATTCTGCTTATAACTAAGGAAGGTTTCAATAATAAAAACCAACAATACTATTCTATCTACATCTGATTATGTTTTTACAACACTTTTTCATTAAACAAGATGCCATAGTGCGACAAACCCAGCAACTTTACACTTTAGCGTGGTTACTGTCATCGTTTTGATTTCTTGCATTTAATACGCACACAAGTCAGGAGGAAGATTGAACATAACTACTTGCATGAAATAAAATTGATAAAATAGATAATTGCAACAACAATGCCCAGCATGGTTATGTTACAAACATACAATTATATAAAGACACGAAACATGCCTCAAAGAATGATAATCATAATCATATTCAGAGCCAATATTAAACAATAAGTTATATTTATTATACCTCCTTGGATTCTAATAATATACACCCTGCTTTATACATTTCATCCAACGCTTTCTTGCCGTCTCCTTCTTTTGCGTTTACGGCTGCTATGGCATCAGTCACTACATAGGTATGAAAACCCAATTTGCATGCATCCAATGCAGAAGCTCTTACACAATAATCTGTTGCCAAACCAACAACATATAATGAACCAATATCTTGTTGTTTAAGATAATCGGGAAGAGAGATATTTGTTGCATCAAATGCAGAATACCCTGGATCATCATGACCTGTGCCTTTCAACACAATTTGATCAATTTTCTTGTCATTTAACTGTGGATTAAATTCTGATCCCTTTTTATCTGCCACACAATGCACAGGCCAATTTTCGAAATGGGTTGACCCCTCAGGATGCCAATCTTTTGTTGCGATTACTACATCCACTTTATCCATCAAATCGTTAATTATCGGTACTATATCATTCCCTTCTTTGATTGCTAATGAACCACCAGGACAAAAATCGTTTTGCACATCTACAACTAATAAAGCTTTTTTCATTTTATCTATTCTGTTTTAATTAATTAATTATTTATAACCCTTACCACCTTCAACAAACTTATCAAACTTATAACAAGCAAATGAATATCGAGTTCGATTTAGTTTTCTCACACTACTCATTCTTTAGTCGTTTTTCTGACCTGTAAATCGAATCACTGAACTTAATCCATCGTGATGAGAACCTTCTGATAAGTATATTTCAACTTCTTTCAACTCCAAGACTTTAAAATTATCAAAATCACGTTTGATTTCTTCAACAGTATACAACATATCAACATTTTTAGGACCACCTGCATTTGGATTACTTGTCTGATATCTTGTTTGATCTTTACTAAAAGCTTCCATAATAATGGTGCCACCTGAACGCAAGTAGTTACTGAGTGTTTGATGAATCGACGACCTTGATTCTAGGGAAAAATGCGCAAAAATTAATGCTATAACATCAAACTGTTTCTTCTGATAGTTCAATTCATACAGATGTCCGATATCATAATTGATGTGCACATTATTTTTGTCAGCAAGTTGTTGAGCTTTCTTTTTTCCTTCTGAACTGAGATCATATGCTGATACGTTCCAACCAAGTTTAGCTGCATACACAGCATTTCGCCCTTCTCCTTCACCTACAAAAAGAATTTGACCAATCGGAAGATTTTTCAGTTGCTTTTTAAGATAGACGTTCGGATCCTCTCCATATATATATTCACTTATGGAGTATCGTTCATCCCAAATATCAGATATTTTTTTCATTGTTTTGTCATTAAAGCACTTTATAAAAAACTAATTATCCGAACACATCCAAATAAAAAAGCATTTAATGGTAAAAAGCAGCAAGTTTGACCGTTTCTTGCTTATACTCATATTGGTAAAAAAGGACATTTACGATACAATATAACAAAAAAAAGGAAGAGAGGTTTACTTTATCCATATTCTGCACTTATTAAGTCAATCGTAATACCCGAAATAAATGAAGAAATCACTATAAATAGTGATTGATGTGTGTAGTATTTAGTTATTACTTTGTAATACTTAAAAAAAACAACCATTTTATGTTTACACAAACAATGAAAAAACATTTACTCTTATTTACATTTTTATTACATGTTGTATTTACTTTCTCCATCAATAACAACCCCATTGAAAAAGGAGATAAAGACCAGGATACCATTCGTGTATTCAACTTAGATGAATTTGTTATAACAAGTTCAATAAAGGAAACAAATCTTTTGAAACGCTTGCCCACAGCGGTTTCAGTTATATCACCAAAAATGCTTCAAGACAGGCAGGTAGAATCCTTATCGTCGTTGAGTGGGTTGGTTCCTAACTTTTTTGTCCCGAACTATGGATCAAAGGTATCCACCCCCATCTATATACGTGGAGTTGGAGCGAGGTCTGGATCACAAACTGTAAGCCTATATGTTGATAATGTTCCCATCTTCAACCCATCGGCATTTGATTTTGAATTTCAAGATATTCAACGAATAGAAGTATTGCGTGGCACACAAGGCACACTGTATGGAAGAAATGCAATTGGTGGCATAGTCAATGTTTACACATTATCGCCTCTCACCTATCAAGGAAGTTCTGTAGCAATTGGAGGTGGCAATTATGGCCAACTCGAAGCCAACATGTCAAACTACAGTAAGTTTAGTGATAAGTTTGGTACATCACTTGCTGTATATTATAAAAAGCATGATGGCTATTTCGTTAACAACTACACTGGAAAGATAGTCGATGATTACGAAAATGTGGGTAGCCGATTAAAATTTGAATTAGAAGCAAGTGATACTTTTACAGCAACCCTATTTAGCACCTTTGATTACGTTACTCAAGGGGCATTTCCTTACATACATGTAGATTCTACTGCCGTCAACTACAATGAACCTTCTTCATACAAACGCAAGTTGCTCTCGCAAGGTTTGTCGTTAAAATTTCAAGGAGATGGATTTGTTGTAAACTCAAATACGGGATATCAATATTTGAATGATAATATGCAGATGGATCAAGATTACTCTCCACGTTCAGTCTTCTCAATTCAGCAAAAGCAGAATCAACATTCGCTTAGTCAGGAAATCACATTTAAATCGGATAAAAAGGAACGATACAATTGGGTGATTGGTGCTTTTGGCTTTTATGACTATCGAAAAGTTGCAACGCCCGTTGCAATAAAAAAAGACGGAGTGGGAATGCTACAAAATCAACTTGATGATATATTAACAAAAATGCTGCCTCCTGGTATGCCAAAGCCATCCATTAGATATGCTAACGATAGAATTGACTTGCCAGGAATATATCGAAAGCCATCAAAAGGAGTAGCCCTTTTTCAACAATCATCGATGAACAATTTATTTGGAGCGGAAGGATTGTCGTTTACATTTGGAATACGTGCTGATTATGAACATACTGCTATAAAATACTATACAGAAACGCAGGGTGTTGGAATTAATATAGTACCCCCAAATGCTCCTCCTAAGATGCCACCCTTAACTTTTGAAAGTGACACTTTGATGGAAGGACGTTTCTCAAAAGATTTTTGGCAAATATTGCCTAAGTTAGCTTTGCAATACGATATAAACAAAGATGCATTTATTTATCTGTCAACTTCCAAAGGTTACAAAACAGGCGGGTATAATGAACAAACATTTTCCAAAATATCACAGGACATTATGAAAAAATCACTTATGGAAAAGGTGATGGGTGGAATGCCAGGAGGAAAAGCAGGTGGAGGGAGTAGCATGCCACCAAATAATCCCGAACCACTCACTTTGGAACAGCAATTATCATTTGAACCTGAAACAAGCTGGAATTATGAGTTAGGAGGCAGATTCATCTTTTTAAATAATAAAGTGAATACAACTTTTTCAATCTTTGCAATAGATGTCGATAACATTCAATTGGTTCATGTTCATGATGGTGGTCGTACTGTGTCAAACGGTGGTAAATCCTCAAGCAAAGGTGGAGAGCTTAGCTTGGCATATACTCCCTCAGGTTCATTTTCATTTTTCACAGAATATGGCTTTGTAAATGCAAAATTCAAAAACTATTTAACTGTCAACGAAAAAGGAGACCCCATTGATTATTCAGGAAACAAAATTCCATTTGCTCCTCGTCACACATTGAGTCTCGGTGGTAGCTTTCGTCATACGTTTAGTGGCAAATCTTTTATCGATCACATAAGAGCAAATGTGCAATATATAGGTGCAGGAAAAATTTATTGGACTGAGTCAAACAGTGCATATCAATCATTTTACGGTTTAACAAATGCAAGTGTTACAGTAGAGAAAGGAAATGTCGGACTCGAGCTGTGGGGTAAGAACATATTCGACACGTCTTATAATGCTTTTTTCTTTGAACCATCTGATATTTCGGGTCCTATAGGTCCATATGCTCAGCATGGTGATCCTGCAAGAATTGGCGCAACGCTTAAATATACCATTGCATATTGATTTAAAAGATAAATATCAAGTAATACCATTACACTTATATTAATCGGTGCAAAAAAAGTGACGCTACTTAGTATTTGTCAGAAAACTGCTGCTTTTTGAGTCTTTGATAAGACCACATATTGCGATTTTACAAAATTCATATCCTGGGAATATTTTTTCTCAGGATATTTTGTTAATTTCGCATTACACTAAAAATAAAAAAAAATATGTACAATTGGTTTGAATGTAAAGTTCGTTATGAGAAAATGCTTGAGTCGGGAATGCAGAAAATGGTGACAGAACCATATTTAGTAGATGCATTATCGTTTACCGAAGCAGAGGCTCGCATTATTGAGGAGATTAGACCTTTCATGTCAGGTGAATTTACTATCTCTGATATTAAACGCGTTAAATACGCTGAATCATTTTTCAATGATGAAGGTGATCGCTATTATAGAATGAGGCTCTTTTTTATATCATTGGATGAAAAAAGTGGAACAGAAAAAAAAACATCTGTCAATATGCTTGTTCAAGCTTCTACTCTAAAAGAAGCAGTATTGATAATTGAAACAGAGATGGAAAAATCAATGGTTGATTATACCATTGCAAGTGTTACCGAGACTGCTATAATGGATGTTTACCCCTATTCAGCAGAAGAAAAAAAGAAAGAAACAGCATAATGGATATACAAAACAATATAAAAGAGATAAAAGATAGCATACCATCTAATGTTCGTTTAATTGCTGTGTCTAAATTTCATAGTGTAGATGAAATATTAAAAGCATATGAAAGTGGGCATAAGATTTTTGGTGAAAGCCGTGTTCAAGAATTAATTGAGAAGCAACCATCTTTGCCAAAAGATATTGAATGGCATTTTGTGGGTCAATTGCAAAGGAATAAGGTGAAGTTCATTGTCCC
>JAQVZQ010000095.1 GCA_028708095.1 Dysgonamonadaceae bacterium | reverse complement strand
CCTGCACAAAAGTGGCTGAAAGATCGTCGCAACAGAACATTGAACTTTGATGATATATTGCATTATCAGAAGATAATTGTGGCACTGAAGGAGACGGAGAGGTTGATGGGGGAAGTGGACTCTTTAATAATTGAAAGTTAAAAATTGAACTGAGCAGTGAACAGATAATGGTGAAACAGTAGTGGCGGTACCTATGTGTCCGCCTTCTACATCAAACGGCACACCTGTAGGGGTCGACCTATGTGTCGACTCTTGGTGAATGAATTTTAGTATGTATTTGTTCGGCTGGTGCTGATCTCCCGATCAGTGCCTTTGTACATGAGTGCTGAAATCCATCCGTGTGTTTCCTAGTAAACACTCTCTAAAAGAAATAGCAGATATATTGTTCTGCACACCCACGCCCTGCAAGAGCAACCTACTCTAGCCCAAGGCAACGCCTTGGGTATTTGAATACTACTCCACCTTGCGCCCTGAAAGTGGCAACATAATTATTCACAGATAGCGCAGAAATCTATCCGTGCTTTTACCTGCACTATTTTTATATTGGCACGGATGAATATCCGCGCCAGCAGGAGTAGAAATAAAAACAGTTAGAAAGTTGTTCAACCATGGCGCACACGCAGGTGCGCCACTACTAATTTACCATTACAACTTGTTTGTGCTAAAATGATGATGAACTATGTAAACCTTAAATTGAATGTAACTAGTATGTTCAAATAAAAATTATGCTGGTGAAATAGTAGTGGCGGTACCTATGTGTCCGCCTTCCACATCAAACGGCACACCTGTAGGGGTCGACCTATGTGTCGACCCTTGGTGAATAAAAAATGAATATGTATTTGTACATTAAACCAGTAGGCACTTCCGTCAGCAAAGCGTTCCCGAGCTATTCAACCATGGCGCACACATAGGTGCGCCACTACAAATGCTTAATCAGATATGTAAAGAATAAATAAACGGCCTGTTTACTGCTCACTGTTTACTGTTTACTACTCACTGCTCACTGTTTACGAACAAAATTATCAATTGTCAATTAAATTTAATAGCTTTGCAATTCATACGCAAAGGCTTTATTAACCATGTATCACCAATAAATTATTTTTAAAACAAACAACTGTTGAGGCTAAAGCGTTTATTGTGTAGGTAATGTTATGTTAGTGTTATATTTATAGGTAAATTACAAATATGTTTATTCCCCAGTCATATCTTTTCAAAAATATTATTCCTGAGATAGTTTCCAAATACGGAGACAATAATGCTCTTGGGTTTGTAGGTGAAGAATTTATAACCTATGCCGAGATGGGTAAACGCATCGAGGCGGTTATGGCATATATGGAAGCCTTGGGTATTCAACCAGGCGACCGTGTGGTTCTTTATAGTCAGAATATGCCCAATTGGGGCATTGTCTATTTTGCAACCCAATGCATGGGCGTAGTGGTTGTGCCTGTGTTGCCCGACTTTACTCCCTACGAATTGGGCAATGTTATTGAACACTCGGAGGCTAAAGCAATTTTTATTTCTAAGTCATTAGAGTCAAAGTTTGCTAAGTTAGAAAAGGTTGACATTGAATCAGTTATTAGAATTGATGATTTTGATTTGCTCAAAGCAGGAGAGGAATCTTCTCGCTATGATGAAAACAAAAAGCCAAAAGGTACTTATTCGCCTAACGAAGATGTAATGTCGGTTCTACTATACACCTCTGGTACAACAGGCACACCCAAAGGGGTTATGCTTTCGCAAAGAAACCTTATAACTAATATTTATCAATCTAACAATGTGCAAAAAATTACAGGAAGTGATCGCTTCCTTTCTGTCTTACCATTGTCTCATACTTATGAGAATACCATTGGATTTTTATTGCCCATAGTAAATGGTGCTAGCATTAGTTATTTGCGTAAACCACCCTCAGGCTCCGTTTTGTTGCCTGCTTTAGAAAAAGTGAAACCTACGCTGATGCTTACCGTACCCTTGATTATAGAGAAGATATACAAAGGGAGTATTCTGAAGAAAATAAACAGCAAAGCAATCACACGTTTGTTATATAAATTTAGACCCACTCAAAAAACACTGAACAGAGTGGCTGGTAAGAAGCTGTATGAAACTTTTGGAGGGCAACTTAAGTTTTTCGGTATTGGAGGTGCAAAACTAGATGCTGAAGTAGAACGTTTTCTTATTGATGCAAAATTTCCATTTGCTATTGGGTATGGACTGACAGAAACTTCACCTTTGGTAGCAGGATGTGCTCCAGGTAAAGGAAAGCACCAAGCGATAGGTCCTAAAGTAGTGGATTCTGAAGTTATTATACACGAACCTAACCCCAAAACAGGGGAGGGAGAGATATGGGTGCGTGGTAATCATGTGATGTTGGGCTATTATAAAAATGAGGAGATAACGAAAGAGGTCTTAACCGATGATGGTTGGTTCAAGACTGGAGATTTAGGCTCCTTTGATAAAAATGGTATATTAACCCATAAGGGACGTCTCAAAAGTATGATTGTTGGTGCTAGTGGCGAAAACATTTATCCTGAAGAGATAGAGTCTTTAATCAATAAGTTTGAATATGTTGAGGAGTCCATCGTTATTGAAGACAAGGGAGGTTTAGTCGCTTTGGTACACTTCAATATGGAAGAGTTGGAGCAAAAGCTAATAGAAATGAAGTCTGATGCTTCTATAAAAATAGAGGACAAAATGACTGAATTAAAAGCTGATTTGTTAGAATACATCAACTCAAAAGTTAACAAGTCATCTAAACTACAAGACATCATAAACTATGTAGAGCCTTTTAAGAAAACCGCAACAAATAAGATTAAGCGTTATTTGTATAAGTCTGAATATGAAAGAAAATAAGTGTTGCAGTGCAGTGCCCTGTCCTATTATGTAGTTGATGATTTTATAGGATAAATATCGAAAAGTGAAATGAATTTATTGTTTGTTTTTTGTTGAGCAACACATATTCTAATAACGTTACTGGGGGATGTGGAGCTCCCGCTCCGCATATAAATTGTTTGAACCGTTGATTTATTTGAGAGAATGATTTAGGGTGATTTATCTAACCGTTGGAAGATAAACAGGTGCTGTTATATATATCATTTCAATGATAGTCCTTTTGTCCTTGCACCTTAGCTAGGGGTTTTCTCATTGTATTTCAGACGCAAAGCATTGCGTATCTACAATTGCCTTCTAATAATATCGCTATGACAGGTCGCGACCATAGTAACTTAACCGTTCACTATTATCCACGTTTATCAAACGAGCCTCAAAAAGTGACTGCATCATTTCATTATATGCATATTAGGCGAATGTTGGAGAACCCTATCCACAAACTCATAAGCCTCTCTACGTATCTCGGTTGGAAAATCATGATCTGCTATTGGATATCGTACTTGAATATTATCTTCGGCATTATATAAACGATACACTTCAGAGGCGTCAGCAATTCCTATGCGTACCCCTTCAACATTAAAGTTAGCATCATGAATAGGAGAATTGCTAAAAAAGTAACGAGGAGAGAGAGCTGCAATCACTTCATCAAAGTCAAACGGAATTTTATCTAATTCCAAATTATATTTTGTAAGTGCTAATGGTGTATACCTCTCTTGAGCTTTACCCCAAAGCCTGCTTCCAGTCTCAATTCTCATTTTCTCATTATAGTTATTGTAATATCTATTTAAAGTCCAACCACAACTTGAAACTATAACTTTTATTCTTGTATCAAAAGCAGCAACATACATTGCACTATGCCCGCCCAAAGAGTGACCTATTGCTCCAATACGCTCAGGGTCAACACTAGGCATTGATTGCAAAAAGTCAACACATCGAATATGGTTAAATATTGCCTTCATTACGCCCGAATCATAACGGTCTGTTTTAAAGTTATAATCTTTTTGATCTCCAAAACTGGGGTAATCGGGCGCAATAACTACATAGCCCCTTTCAGCCAACTCTTTTCCGTAAGCTCTATTAGTCTTAGGGCCCTGACCATCTACGATTTTTTTTCCATCAATGCCTGTGGGCTGTAAAGCAAGCATTGCTGGTAGGCTACCCTTTCCTTTTCTAACTAAAGGCATATATAAATAGGCAGTCACATCTTCATTTTCTGCTACTGTAAATTTAATATTGTAGCGGATATAAAGAGGGGTTTCCAAGCTATCAATTACCAGAGTATTAAAAGATGGGAATTCTGGTGTATTTGAATTAAATGGAGGAAGAGTAAACATCTCTGGCAAAGCCCCAAAAAGAGCCTCCATACTGTCCAATACTTGTCCTTTCTTTAATTCTAATTCAAATAAACTTTTCACAGGACACTTCGTGCCGTTTTTATTCTTATAAAACAAAACATCAGGCAAATCACTACTACAATTTTGGGCTATTGTAGAAATTGAAATCATGCACAATAAAGCAAGGCTGATTAACAATCTAAAAAAGTTACGATAAATTATCTTCATAGTATGTTACAAATTAAGTCAGAGTTGACTGTTCATCTATTCTTTTAATATTCTAATCTATAGGACTCATTAACACGTTGTCAATAAAGCAATAAGCTTCATTTCTAATAGCCAGAGGAAAATCATGACCTGCAATTGGATATCGGACTTGAATATTATTTTCGGCATTATACAATCGATACACTTCAGAAGCGTTAGCAATTCCTACTCGCACACCCTCTACATTAAAATTTGAATCATGGATTGGAGAGTTTGAAAAGAAATAACGGGGAGCTAAGGCACCAATAAGTTCGTCAAAATTAAATGGGAATCTATCATCATTAAGGTGATATTTAGATTTAAACAATGGGGCATATAGCAACTGAGCCCATGCCCCTAACCTACTTCCATAGCGCTCTTTTCCATTCTTCACTTTATAGTATTCCATCTGAGTCCAACCAACACTTGACACAATTACTTTGACTCTTGAATCGAATACTCCTAAAAATATAGAACTATGACCACCAAGTGAATGACCAATTACACCAATGCGCTCAATATCTACATATCCAAGTTGTTGTAGATAATCGATGCAACGGATATGATTAAAAACTCCTTTCATTATCCCTGAATCATAGCGATCATCATCAAAATTATAATCTTTTAATTCTCCAATTCCAGGGTATTCAGGACCAATTACAACATACCCCCTCTCTGCCAATTCTTTCGCATATGGAACTTTAGTATCAATAAGTACTCGCCCAGTTGTAGGGGGCAGTGCAACTATTGCAGGATGCAACTTACTTTTATTAATACTCTTTGGAACATATAAGTAAGCTAAAACACTTTCATTATGTGCTACAGTAAATTGAATATTATATCTAACATAATGCGGTGTTTCAATGCTATCTAATACATTTGTATTAAAAGGAGGGAAGACAACCTCATCCTCGCTTTGTTTAAATGGGGGAATATTTGGAACAATAGGTAATTTTCCGAAAAGCGCCTGCATGCTATCTATAACCTGCCTCTTCTTAATATTCCATTCACACAATCCTGTGACGGGTTTTGTATGACCATTTGAATCTACATAAGTAAGCAAATCACTACACGGTTCACATCCTTCGGTTTCATTCTGAGCAAAGGTGTGCTGTACAAAAAGAGAGAAAAGCACTATGAAAAATATTTTCAATTCTATTTATTTTTAAGCACAATATGCTGTTTTGTTTAAAATATTTCAATTAAACTTAATGCAAATTTAAACAAACACAATGTAACACATGTAACATAAAACGCAAAAAGCTGCTCAATAAACGCTACACCTCATAGGTATGGGTCTAAAAAACAATTCGATATATTCTTTTATTTTTGTGAAATGAATATGTTATTATTTAGTTCTGTAATACACATAAATCTAATCGAATTCACATTCAAAAGATGTTTCTGGAGAAGGTGAAGCTCCCGCTTCACACATAAATTATATGAACCGCTGATTATTTGATTGAATGATTTAGGTTGATTTAAACAACAATTTATGAGTTCACTCCGAAAAAACCTTCCAATGTTGATTATTAGACCTTTTCTGCCCTTTGTATGTGAAGGGGAAAATCCTAATAAACAGCACTCTGCAAAAGTCCCCTTTAGGGGATTTAGGGGCGGGAATAAGTGAAATTGACTTTTAGGTGTAGACTCAACTTATCTATCAATTAGAAGATAAACATCTCTGATCCTATATTTTCAACATAGTTCTCAGTGTCGTGTTTAGCAGACCATTATTTGCTCTTTGTTGCAAAAAACTATATGATTGAATCCATTTAGGATTCCAACTACTATCGTTCACACTCCCCGCATTGCATGCGGGGCTATTCACGTTTGACCCCCTTCGGGGTCGGAGTGATATTGTAAATGCATCAAGTTTTATAAATCCACAATCACGAGGTGAAGGGAGTAATAAATAATTGATGATAATTAAAAGCACTTTCAAATCATAGATATCTATACGGAACTACAACCAATTCAACTCCATTTTCCTTTAGTAACGCAATATATTCATCTTTATAACTGATGAATCTATGATGTTCACTTGTTGGCGCAAATATTCATCTTTGTGATTAATAGTAACAAAGAAAAAGGCACAGACAAATGTCTGCGCCAGCTGGTGTTATCACTTATATAATTTCAATGATAGTGTTTTTGTCCTTGCGCCTTATTAGAAACCTTTTTTCATTGTATTCCAGACGCAAAGCATCGCATATCTACAATTGCCTCCTAATAATATGGCTATGACAGGTCGCGACCTGTCACTACATTTACTACCAATTATCCCTTACTACTATTATCCACCCATACAAAGATGCCCATGTAGGGACGTCTCTACATATGCCCGAATACACTGTCACTGCTTACTGTTCACTTGTTTACTGTTCACTCATTTACCTTCTATTTCCCATAGCAATCATAATATAATAAACCAAGGTGGCTAACGAACCCAATGCTGCAACCACATAAGTGTATGCTGCCCATTTGAGTGCATCTTTTGCCTGACCGTGATTGCTTACATTAGTTACACCAGCAGTGCTCAACCATGCCAGGGCACGACTGGACGCATTTATCTCGACGGGTAGAGTAACAAAGCTGAAGAGTGTAGTCATAGCAAATAACCCTATTCCGAACCAGATAAGCATCGGAAAAGTATTTATCATTAAAATTCCAGCCAATAGAATCCAAGTTACCCATTTAGAGGAAAAAGAAACTGCAGGTACCAGTGCCGAACGCATTTTGAGTGGTGCATATGCACGAGCATGTTGTACAGCATGACCCGTTTCGTGAGCTGCAACTGCTGCGGCAGCAACGCTACTACTCTGGAAGACAGGCTCGCTCAGATTAATGGTTTTGTTTGCAGGGTTGTAATGGTCTGTCAAACTGCCACGAACTGAAACTACTTGTACGTCATATATGCCACTGTCGTGCAACATTTTCTCGGCAATGTCTTTGCCTGTCATGCCATTTGATAATGGAATTCTTCCGTACTTTTTAAATCTACTTTTCAATTGTGCAGATACTGCCCAACTTGCGAGTGCTATACCAATAAATAAAATCCATACCATATTTTTACTTTTTAATTGACTGTTTTAATATTGAGATTAAAACAATTATTGTTAGTTATAAGTTCTTATCGATTATATTAGTGCAAAAAGTATGCCGTGGTTTATTATCGGCTGTTTTGAAAGACGACCATATAGGGACATCTCTACAAATGACTGAACAGAAATACTTACCTCTTACTTCCAATGACAGGTCACGACCTGTCACTACATTTTTCTCTTATCTTATTATTGTTTGCGCCCTATCTGGACCCACCGATACTATTTTGATAGGAACTTCCAATTCATCTTCCAGAAAACTTAGAAATGCATTGAACTCTTCGGGGAATTCATCTTCGGATTGAACAGCGGTCATATCTGTTTTCCATCCTGGAAGTTCTATATAGTCAGGTTGAATGTCTTCGTTTGCTTCAAATGGGAAGTGTTCAGTTTTTTCACCATTTATGTCATAGGCAACACATACTTTAATGGTATCAAATGTATCTAACACATCCGATTTCATCATGATTAGTTGTGTAACGCCATTTATCATAATGGTATATTTGAGTGCTACTAAATCAACCCATCCACAACGACGAGGACGACCTGTAACGGAACCATACTCGTTGCCTCTGTCACGCATTTCATCTCCCACTTCACTAAAGTCTTCAGTAGGAAATGGTCCGCTACCTACTCTCGTGCAATAGGCTTTGAAGATTCCGAACACTTCGCCAATATTGTGAGGCGAAATACCCAAACCTGTACAAGCCCCAGCACAAACCGTGTTGGAAGAGGTAACAAAAGGATAAGTACCAAAATCTACGTCAAGCAGCGAACCTTGTGCACCTTCAGCCAACACACTTCTTTCTTGTTTGAGTTGATCGTTTACGAATTGCTCGCTATCAATAATATTAAAGGTTTTAAGTTTTTCTAAACCTGCAAACCACTCTTCTTCCAAAGATGGAAGATCATATTCGAGATCGTATTGAGACAATAGCATTTTGTGTTTCTTGACAGCAGCGTCATATTTCTGTTTGAAGTTGTGAAACACATCACCTACCCTCAGGCCATTGCGACTTATTTTATCGGTGTACACGGGACCTATTCCTTTTCCTGTTGTACCAATCTTATCATCACCTTTGAAGGATTCATAAGCTTCGTCTAACAAACGATGGGTAGGAAGTATTAGATGAGCTTTTTTAGATATGTAAAGTCTATCGGTCAAATTATGTCCTGACGCTTCCAATGATTCTACCTCAGCTTTAAATAGAGCAGGGTCGATAACGACACCATTCCCAATAAGGTTTATTTTTCCTCCTTGAAATATGCCAGAAGGGATGGAGCGCAAAACATACTTTTGATTCTCAAATTCTAAAGTGTGACCAGCATTGGGTCCACCTTGAAATCTGGCGACTACTTTATAGTTGGGGGTTAATACATCTACAATTTTTCCTTTTCCTTCGTCGCCCCATTGAAGGCCTAACAATACATCTACTTTCATTTTTTTCTCATTCTGTTTAGTTTCATTCTTCGTGCATGGCTACATTTACTACATACACCATAGATATACATACTATAATAGCTTACTGTGAATTTCGTTATTTTTTTTAATTGTGTTGAACTAAGAAGTGGACTGCGCGATTCGCGCACTACTCCACAATCAATACAAATGATGTGATCGTGATTTTCGTTACCATAAGCCCGTTCATATTGTGAGGCGTTGGCACCAAATTGATGCTTAACCACCAAACCGCAATCTATTAAAAGCTCCATTGTGTTATAAAGCGTAGATCGACTCACCCTAAAACTAGCTTCTTCCATCATGGAGTTGTAAAGCGAGTCCATGTTGAAGTGTCCCTTTGTAGAATAAATATGATCTAAAATAGCATATCGCTCCGCTGTTTTACGGTGCTTGTGCAACGTTAAATACTCTACAAATTCTTCTCTTACTTGGTCACGGATTTTTTCATTATCCATTGCTACTGTATCTTTAGTATCTTTTATTGAAATACTGTCTATTTAATTGTTTTTGAATGATAGTAAAAAGCAACATGACTAACAACACTTTCGTTGTTAAAAGCATCGGATGAGGTGATATAATAATAATATGCTTCATCATTATCTTCAACATACTGCTCAAACATCGGTTCTCTTATACCGGTTGCAACTATCTTTCCTGCATTTTGAATATCAAACTCAGCACTATCAGATTTATAAACTGTATAAGTGATGCGCTCATCTTTATTGCTCTTCCATTTTAATTGAAATATTCCCTTTACTTTTTCGGCTGTTAAGTCAAACGGAGGATCCGGCAAGGTATCCGACAACCAAGTCATTGCAGGAAGCTTGGCGGGATATTTATAAAAGTCATTGATTGAAAATAGAATCCCCTTTACATTAGCTAAAACATTTTCGGTGCGAAAATAGGCTTGTCCTGCCATCTGTTTGGTGCGTGAATAGTCCATCTGATTCACAATATCTTCTTTTGGCCAACCCAATTCGAGCATTTGATAGGGACCAAGACCTGGTACAATGATTCGTTTGTTGCTGTGCAACACCCAATCATCTGCGAAAGGATAGAAAAGTTGATCGCGATAATACATCATGGGATATAGAGCATCGTGCTTTCCGCTCATCATCCAATAGCCAGCATCTTGAAAAACGGTTTCAAATGCATTCCATCCATCATTTTTGTTGTGCAATGGCCTGTATCTGCCTAAAGGGGCACTACTAACCTGCACCCAAGGTTTTATCTTTTTCACTGAATCGTACATTTTAGTTACGAATCGGTTTATGTTTTCTCTTCTCCAGTTGGCTATGGTTTTCCCTTTTCCATATTTATTAAAGGTAGTTCTATCGGGAAATCGTGTAGATTGGTCTGGGTAACGAATGTAATCGAAATGAACCCCATCAACATCGTAGTTGGTAACAACTTCGTTTACAATTGAAAGTAGGTAGTCATCTGTTTGAGGATTACCAGGGTCGAGAAACCACCCATTTTTGTATTTAACAGCGATGGAAGGGTTTTTACGAATCACGGACTGATTACCCAAATCTTGAACGTGTCTATTACTCCCTAATGGATACGTAACAATCCAGGCATGACAAGCCAAACCTCTTTTATGACACTCTTCGATAGCAAAAGCCAATGGATCAAAGCTTTCTTGACCATATGTTGGAGTTGCAATAAAAGACGACATGGGCTCTATGACAGAACGGTAGAGGACTTCTCCACGGGCACGGACTTGAAAAAGAATGGTGTTGAAGTTGTATTTCTTCAAGTCATCTAATATTGAGATGAGTTCTTTTTTCTGAATGTCTATATCTGTTCTATTTTTAGGCCAATCTAAACCATAATTTGTTGTCAACCAAACCGCTCTAACTTCAGTAGCAGGAGGATCATTTGCAAAAACTTGTGGGATAGAAAAAAGTATTAAGCAAACGAGCCAATATATTTTATTCATTTTGTTTTTTGTGATTCAACGCTTATTCATACAAAATTAAAATAAAACAGCTATATAAAGAGGGTTTAGAGATTAATTAACATAATAAAAGGTGTGGAGACGTAGCACCGCTACGTCTGTTTAAAAATCGCTATGTGTATTAAAATACATCGCAACATCTGTTTAAGAACACACCGCAACGTCTCTTATAATGGGTTCAGGAATAATACACTTAAATATAAAACTTAGACTCGTTCCAGTTTCTCGGATTGTTTTCGATGTAATTTTGAATATTATTAAATGATTGATTGTTACGAATAATATGATCATGAAAACGTGGTTGCCAAACAAAACTCTCATCAATGCTTCTCGCATTCTTTGTGACAATTGATTTATAAGACCTAATTATAGTTGAAATTGATCCAGGTTTAGGGGAAATATCAGACATTGCTTTGCTTTTCTCAGTGTGTAATTCTTCTTTTCGAATATGTACAATGTTATGCTCCTCCGATTCATTCAATATTAGAATGCCATGTATATGATTTAGCATTATCACAAAACGATCCAAAATAATAAAGGGAAAATGATTGGGAATTTCTATCCAATGCTCTTCTGCAATTTTACCAATCTCACTCAAATACATTTCACAATCATAAACTCG
>JAQVZQ010000422.1 GCA_028708095.1 Dysgonamonadaceae bacterium | reverse complement strand
GAGTGGTTATCAAAAACCCTCTCCCAAATCTCTGATCACCCAGTCAATCAATTGCACAAACTTTTGCCCGGGCAAAAATAATCAGAGAGCATTTCATATTTTAGATGTAGTTTACCGGACGCTTACATTACAAGTAAGATTAGCATATAAATCAATCAAACATTTTCCAAAGTCTATTACATCCCCATTTTCAAGCTTTTGATTTGCTTCTTTGAATTTTGTATGAATTAAGTCGTTCATGGTACTTCTTTTATTTCAATGAGACACAACGTTTTTCGGCTTGGCGATGTGGCGGATTTTTAGCACAAAAGTTCGATAGAATTACTGTTGTTGAACCTTGCACAAATGTTTCATAGAAACACTTCAGCCGCCATATTGCCAAACCGATGTTAGCGGCTGGGCTATTGTTCGTCTGAAGTTGTGTCGTCATGATATTCAATGCTTGTGTCATCTTCATATGCTTTATGATATGCTGGTCCAAAAGTGATGTCGTAGCCAACCCTGTTTATTACAACTTTATTTATGCAGTCAACAGTAACTTTATTTTCATTTACTGGTCGTCCGAATAAAGCTAAGTTCGGTATGCTTTGTGATTGTGCATAGTCCTTTAATTGAGGAATACGTCTAATTGACATTCCGTAAATAGTTTCAAATGGAAACGCTCCTGTCCTAACATAACTGAAATAAGAAGGGTAAATTATTCCGTCAAGTCCTTTTTCTTTTGCTTTGAGTGCAATTTGTCTGCAAATGTCGTATGAGTGTTTACCTGCTAAAAACAGAAAATGAATTGCAATGTCAACGCTTTCAAATTCTGTTACACCTTCTTCTTCAAGCAATGCCGATAGGTCAAGAACTTTCAGTTTTTGTGTCGGCACTAACTTAGCCACAAAAAGATTGTCCTCAACGGTTGTCCTACATTCGTGAAGACAAAGTTCTAAGTCAGGTGAGCCATACAAAACAGGGAAACCGATGTCGTCAAATCTGTTTTTACCTAAATGCTCATCAGGTGCTGTATCATATTCACCAAAGTCATGTGAAACTTTTGGATTTACTCTTAACCGATAGAAATATTCTTTGTCTGTAAGTTCTCTAATAGGATATGCGGTCAGTATTTTTTCAACTATTTCGTTACGCTCATCTGTATTCTGAAGTGATTTTAAAGGTTCTACCTCTCCAAGCATCCAAAATCTTGGACCATAATAAAACATTCCGATTTCACCTGCTTGTTCAATTAGTTTCACATCGTCTGCAAGCCAAGGAGAAATATCAATGTCGGTTTTATTAAAGTGTTGTGGATTGAATTGAATTAAAGGTGCACCACCATAATCAAGTTTTAGAATTGTGCCTCTAACGAAAAATCTGTAACATAAATCTTGAACTAATCCTTTGGTCAGTTTATGTCCGCTTACTGATTTACATTTTGGGCATTTATCATTGTTGTCAATCCCTATTTTGTAAGCATCAATCTTTAATCCTTCGTCACGGAAACAGTCAGAGCATAGGAGAATTTTAGTGTTTTCCTGCTCTTGTCGGTGATTATTTCCCTCATGTTCCATTACAGCTTTATATGCTTTTTCAAAATCTGCCATTTGTATGTCTGTTTAATGCCTGTCGGTTGATGTTCGCACGGTCGTTAAGCCTTGCCGCTAACGGTCACTTGTAAGTTGTCGTTGCGGATTTCGGAGCTCGTTCCTGTCCGGCAGGACGGAACGATGTTGCGAGAATCCAGCAAACGACACACCACGAACCCCGCAATGCAATTTACAATTTGTTAGGGCATCGTTTTTTTTATTAATTCTAGTTTTGTTTCAAATGAATCAATTTTCAAGATATTTACAATCCAATCTTGATTCGTGAAATCTTTGATATAAAATCGTTTGCCTTGTTTTATTGAAATTACTTTTTGTTTATAATTCATATCAGGCTCCATACTTGCTACGATATCACCTTCAAATGAAATTTTGACCTCGTCGTAGTATTTCTCAGCATTTATTAGAACTAAGCCGCCAAATAAGGAATATGGTTCTGAGTATTTTACAGTAATTGTCTGGTGATTGTTCTGATATGATTCGATTTGAATTTTAGCATCTATTAGTTCATTTTCAATAGAGTCTGCTGATTGTAATAAAGAATCAATCTCATGTGATAGATTGGTAATTACATAATTTAAGCTGTCAAATTTGTTTGTAATTTCCTTATTCTCAGATTTAAGTTCAATATTGTCATTATTTATTTTTTCTGTTCCAAAATAAAATCCCGCTCCAAAAATGGCTAATGCTATTGGCGTCATTATACTTACGATTGCTCCGTTTGTCAAACGGTTAAGAAAGTTTATTTTCGTTCTCTTTATTAATCCTTTTGTCTTAATTGTTTCAATGCAATCATCAATAAACTTCTCAGCTTTATTCTTTTTATTGTCGAGTAAAAATCTTGTTTCTTCTGGTGATGTTCCATTGGGAACTTTAACATAGAAATTGAATTGACTTATGAATGAATATTCTGTAGAATCTTCGCCAAAAAAATCTTTTATGAATGAAGCTGTTTGAAAAACCCAAGTTTCATCTTTATATATTTTATTGTCGATTAGTTTTGATTTTTGATTCTCTAAAACTTTAATAGCGTTTTTTTTATTCATAAAGGTTTCAATTGATTTCTGATGTTTTTTTCTCCAAAATGTGCCCTAACGGATGGCAATAAGAAACGTAGGGCATTTCGAAGCTCTTACCTTTCAAGTAACCAAGTCGTTTGTTAAATGTTATTTCTTTCAAATTTAGCACTTTCCGCCCTATGTTTTTTATTGCGTGTTG
>JAQVZQ010000094.1 GCA_028708095.1 Dysgonamonadaceae bacterium | reverse complement strand
ATGTAAAGGGTGCAGTTGAAGCTTTGGTAAATCTTGATTTTGTAAATAGTGAAAAGATTATTGTGGCTGGATATTCATTGGGTGCAACAGTTGGATTGTATGCAAGTGCAACAGATGAACGAATAAATGGAGTTGTTTCTGTGGCTGGGTTTACACCTATGAGAACAAACACATTGGATAGAGGTACAGGAGGTATAATGTCTTGGTCACACTTGCACGGTCTAATGCCTCGCTTAGGTTTTTTTGTAGAAAATGAATCTCGTATTCCTTATGATTTCAATGAGGTTTTAGCATCTATTGCTCCTCGACCAATATTGATTATTGCTCCCGAATTAGACAAAGATGCGCATTTACAAGATATTAAGTCCTGTGTGGAGGATGCAAAACTAATTTATAGTTTGTATAATTCACCAAAAGGAATTACTTTAGATGTTCCAAATGACATTAATAGGTTCTCACCTGAAATGCAGGAAAAAATGTTGGAGTGGTTGGTGAAAGAACTCTAGCATCTTTTTGAATAAAGGATGTGCATTTATGAACTACTGAAATTACAATCATCAAAAAATAATAACGGAAACTAAATAAATAATTTAAAAACAAATAAAGTAATGAGAAATAAACATGTCGTATTAGTTTTGTCATTAATACTAATGACTTTTACAAATTGTTCCAAATCTGGTCCAATACAGTTAATGATGGAGGTTCAGCCTTCAAGTTCTATAAGTGAAGAAGTGCCAGTTCATGTAGATGTGAAATTACCTTCTAAATTAAGAAAAGCTCCTACTGAAGAGCTAATGGTCACTTTAAAGTCAGGTGATGGTGAAAATGTACCTGGACAAATTGTTAAAAACGCGAAAGGAGAACATGAGCTGTGGTGGATATTACCAGTAACAAATACAAATGAACCAACTAAATGGACAGCTACAATAACTCATGATAAAACTCCTATAGAAAATTCTTTTGAATGGAGAGATACCCCCAATGAACATTTAGATTTGTTTTTTGATGGCAAACGTGTCCTCAGGTATGAATATAAATTAGGCTCAAATTTTGAGAAAGGGAAAACACTTACTGCTTCAAACAAGCCTTTTTATCATATTTACGATTTACAGGGAGACAATTTAATTACAAACGGACCAGAAGAAGGTGTGTGGTCTCACCATCGAGGAATAATGATTGGATGGAGAGATGTTGGATTTAAAGGAGAGAAGCTATCTTTTTGGGGCATGGAAGACCTAACTGTTCAAAAACATATTGAGTTTAGAAAAAATGTTGCTGGTCCTGTTCTTGCACAAACCGAAGCATTTATTCAATGGAATGACAGCAATGGCAATACAATTATTGAGGAAGTTCGTCAAGCAACTATTTTCAAACAATCAGCTCCTGACATACTATTATTGGATTATACTTCAGATTTAACTGCGGTAGGTGGAGCAGTTACCCTTGATGGTAATGCTGATCACGGTGGTGTTCAGTTTAGGGCTCATAATGATGTAGCCGAAGATTCTGTAGAAACAAATAAGGCACACTATTATTTTCATCAGGACAGTATTGATGCTTTAAAAGATTTCGATCTTCCTTGGGTTGGTATGCGTTATGGTTTAAATAATAAAAGGTATAGCATCGTCCAAATGGATGATCTTAAAAATGGTCAACCATCTATGTGGTCTGCCTATCGAGATTATGGCCGTTTCGGACCATTCTTTAAAAAAGAATTAAATGCAGACGAAACGTTGACCGTTAATTATCGTTTTTGGATGAGTGAAAGTGATATGCCAAGCAGGGATGTGCTTTCGTCAAAATACAAAACGTATATTGAGCCTGTGAAAGTTAAAGTAATCACAGACTGAGAACTAATTTGACGTAAAATGAAAATCGGAATTGAAGATGCATCATCAATTCCGATTTTTTATTAGCTCTAAAGCATTTGTTCTTTTCTTGTAAAAAGCTACTTATACTTCATCCACTTAATCAGTTCTTTGATACTTGGCTTTTTACCATACATCAAAATACCCACTCGGTAAATCTTTGCCGCCATTATCGATGTTAATATAAATGTACCATAAAGCAATGCCACTGATAATAACTTTTCCCACAATGGAACACCAAAAGGTAGTCGCACCATCATAACAATTGGTGAAGTGATGGGAATGAGTGAACACCAAAAGGCTAATGGACCATCAGGATTGTTGACACTATAGAAACCTGCATAAAAAGCAAACATCAAGATGATGGTGATAGGAGTCATAAATTGTTGCGTGTCTTCTTCGTTATCAACTGCTGAACCAATGGTTGCAAAAATAGATGCAAACATTACAAAACCTCCAATGAAGTAGACAAGAAAGTAGAAGATGATTTCGAACCAATTGACCGACATGATGGAGGCTAAGGCGCCCTCTATGTCCATACCTTCCATTCCGCCAATACCTCCACTTGCAGCAGCCATTTGAGAGGCTTGCTCGGGGTTGGTTAGAAATGTTGATGCTATTGTAAACAATATCCCAAGCATGATTCCCCAAAATGCTAATTGGGTGATCCCTACCAGACCGATGCCTATTATTTTTCCAATCAACATATAAACAGGTTTTACCGACGAGATCATTACTTCAACAATACGACTTCGTTTTTCTTCCATTACTGCCTGCATAACCATGCTGCCGTATATCATGATAAACATAAAGATGAGAACGGTAAATCCACCTCCTACAATTGATGCTACAACAGTAGATGTTTCCGATATAGTGCCATCATCGCCCCATCTCATTGTTGAGAGCGATATTTTACTACCTGATTCTATGATTTCTTTTACTTGATCAATTGTTTTACTGTCCACATTGTCTGAGTGCGATAGAGCTTCCAATTTCTGTTCTGAGACCTTTTCTGAAAGTGTTCTTTCAATAGAATAAAGCAAATCCATTGGAGCTTGCTTTTCAGATAAAAGGCTGACAGCTTTAGGGTCTTGGCTTAAGTCTTTAGTTATTTGCAAAATTGCATAAATATCTTTGCCCAATCGTGGTTGTTGATCTGTGACATTTGCTTCACCTATCAATTCATACTCGTAGTTGACTGTACTCTCAAACTCTGATGCATATAGTCCCGATTCATCAATAACTACAATTTTACGTACTCCCGAATCTTTTATCGTAGAAAGCCAGTAAGGAACAAAGACCAATGCCATGAAAAGAAATGGCATAAAGATAGTGAGTAGGATAAAAGACTTCTTGGTTACGCGTGAAATGTATTCTCGTGATATGATTATTTTTAATGCGTTCATAGATGTGTGGTTGTTTTTATTGTGTTACAGTTTCAATAAATACTTCATTCATGGTAGGAAGTTCTTCTTCAAATGCTGCAATCTGATATCGGTCGAGCATTAGTTTTATTAGCTGCGATTGTTCCATGTCGGTAGGTTTTTTGATACGCACATCGGTATATTCGTTGTATCGTATATTAGATAAAACTTCTAAGTTTAGTGAATCGTTGTCAAAAGTATTGCATAGCAATCGGAATTTATAAATATCTTTCTTGTGCTGATTACGTAAATCGTAAACACTACCTTGCAATACAACTTCTGATTTATTAATAAGGGCAATCTCGTCACACAGTGCCTCCACCGATTCCATATTGTGGGTTGAGAGTATGATTGTTTTGCCTTCTGCCTTTAGTTTCAACATCTCTTGTTTTATCAGTTCGGCATTTACAGGGTCGAAGCCACTAAAGGGTTCGTCAAAAATAAGTAAGTCTGGGTTGTGGATAATGGTAGAAATAAACTGCACCTTTTGTTGCATCCCTTTCGATAGCTCTTCCACTTTGCGGTTATACCATGTCATGATATCAAACTTCTTGAACCATTTGGTTATTTCAATATGCGCTTGGTCGCGCGACATTCCTTTCAGTCGAGCCAGATACATAGCTTGTTCGCCCACCTTCATCTTTTTGTACAGTCCACGTTCTTCAGGCAAGTATCCAATCTTGTAGATATCTTCTCTGCTTAATGGTCGTCCATTCAATAACACTTCTCCACTATCAGGCGCAGTAATGCGTGTGATAATGCGTATAAGCGTGGTCTTGCCTGCTCCATTTGGCCCAAGTAAGCCAAAAACTGAACCTTGTGGTACTTGAATGTTTACTTTGTTCAATGCCAGATGTTGCGAGAATTGCTTCACCACATCTTTTGTCTCAACATAATGCATATATGTGTGTGTTAGTAGTTATATGTTACTGCTTGTTTTTTATTTTCTTACTTTTAATACCTAATTATAACTTGCTCTCCGAGCATCTTTGCCAATACTTTTTTAATCTCTTCTAATTTCTTTTTCTCTTCCAGTAGTTTTAGCGTAGTTTCGAAGTCATCTTTTGCTTGCGCTTCTTTTATTTTCTTCATCACCGAAGCAATCTGCTGTATGACATAGTAATTCTTCAATTCGGTTGTGACGCGTGGTATAAAATCTTCTAATAAATTTTCTTCCAATAGCCTTGATTTTTCATCGTTGAATTCTTCACCAAGAGATTTCGCATGAATCTTGCTCAACTGATAACGGTCGCTCACCATTTCTGTGGCAAGTTTGCTAATTTCGCTATCTGAATGAGATATGAAGTATTTGGATGGTTGAAAGTCCTTGTCCTCCGACCCTTTAAAAGCCTCTTCAAAAATTTGTTGGTAGAGGGGATTGGTAATTTTTATATTGTCTCGTTCTAAATCGAAGTGAATAAATTCAATCACAGTGCTTCCTTCTTCCACCAAAATCTTTGTTTCAATAGTTTCTTTATTCTTTATTTCTTTTTTTGTTTCGAAACGTTGGAATATTGGAGTCATACCATAACGCACAATGTAGCGAATGATTGCCCGTTCATACATATCAATCTGCGACTTAAGTCGCGTGGGAACAACTTTTGTTTCAGTATTTGTCTTTCCTGCCGATTTATCTTGTTGTTGTGAATCTTTTTGAGATGGTGAGCTGGGGCGGGCTCGTAGTGGTCGCTGTCTTTGGTCATAGTTGCGCATACGAATTTTGTTTACCTCTTGAATCAACAATTTCTCGTTTATCTCCAATAAGGTTGCGCTATCTTTTACATACACCGAACGTTTTATTCCATCAGGAATAAGGGCAATGCTTTGCACAATATTCGATATGAGTCCAGCACGCTTCACTGGGTCGTCTTTTGTTTCCTCTAATAAGAGTTGTGTCTTGAATCGGATAAAATCTACCTCATTTTCGGCAATAAATTGGTTGAAACCCTCGGCATTTTGTTTGCGCGCAAACGAATCCGGGTCTTCACCTTTGGGCAGGAGTACCACTTTTACATTCAATCCCTCTTCAAGTAAGAGGTCAATGCCCCTCAGTGCAGCCGATATACCCGCAGCATCGCCATCATATAGCACTGTCATGTTCTCAGTGAATCGGCGAATCAATCTAATTTGTCCTGTAGTTAATGCAGTGCCTGATGAAGAAACAACATTTTCTATTCCTGCCTGATGCATTGATAGCACATCGGTGTATCCTTCAACCATAAAGCAGCGATCTTCCTTCACAATGGCGCGCTTTGCGAAGTAAATACCATAAAGCTCACGACTTTTGGAGTAGATTTCACTTTCGGGAGAGTTTACATACTTGGCTAAGTTGTCCGCTTTGCGGAGAATGCGACCACCAAAGGCAACAACTTTGCCCGACAGCGTGTGAACAGGAAAAATTACCCTTCCTCGGAAGCGATCATATAATGGACTGTTGTTCTCACCACCCGCTACAAGCCCAGTTTTAATTAAAAAATCTTTTTTATACCCCAATTGTATGGCTTGTGATGATAATGCACTTCGATTTTCGAGGGCATAGCCCAATTCAAACTTCTGAATGATGTCATCTCTGAAGCCCCGTTCCTTAAAGTAGGTCAATCCTATGCTTTTACCTTCGGGATTGTTGTGGAGTAGGTCTTTAAAGTAAGTGCGTGCATATTCATTTAATATAAACATGCTCTCGCGCTCGCTTTCTAATATCTTCTCTTCGTCGGTTTGTTCTCTTTCGTGAACCTCGATGTTATATTTTTTAGCAAGAAACTTTAATGCTTCGTAATAAGTCAACTGCTCGTGCTTCATTATGAAGTGTACAGGCGTGCCGCCCTCTCCGCACGAAAAACACTTGCAAATATTTTTAGCGGGAGACACTGAGAAGGAAGGAGTGCGGTCGTCGTGAAAAGGGCATAAGCCCAAAAAGTTAACCCCTCGTTTGCGAAGTCTAACGAAGTCGGAGACTACCTCTACAATCTGAGCGGTATCTTGTATGCGATCTATTGTTGCTTTATCAATCATTTTGGGGTTACGAAATTAGCCATTTAAGTTGTGAAATGAAATACTATTTGATAAATAAATTGTACATTTGCGTTAATCTAATCATATATGTAGATTCAAAAAAATATTAAAGCATGGATACAATTAACTGGTCAAATTTATCGTTCGGTTACATGAAAACCGACTACAATGTTCGTACTCACTACAGCAATGGTCAATGGAGTAAACCCGAAGCAACATCTTCTGAAGAGGTAACAATGCATATGGCGGCTACGTGTCTGCACTACGGACAAGAGGCTTTTGAAGGCATGAAAGCTTTTAGAGGCAAGGACAAAAAAGTGCGTCTGTTCAGAATGCGTGAAAACGCTTTGCGCTTGCAGAAGTCTTGTCAAGGCATTATGATGGCAGAACTTCCCATTGAACTGTTTGAGGAGTGCATTATTAAGGTTGTGAAAGAGAACGAGAGATTTGTCCCTCCATATGAAAGCGGTGCTGCATTATATATCCGTCCTTTAATTTATGGAACAAGCCCACAAGTGGGTGTAAGCCCTGCAACTGAATATACATTCTTGGTGTTTGTTACTCCCGTTGGGCCTTATTTTAAAGAAGGATTCAAGCCCACCCCAATGGTGATAATGCGTGAGTTCGATCGTGCCGCTCCTCTTGGCACTGGAACATATAAAGTTGGAGGAAATTATGCTGCCAGCATGCAATCGGGTGTGAAAGCTGCAAAGTTGGGATATTCCGCAGTGGTTTACCTTGATGCGAGAGAGAAAAAATATATTGATGAGTGTGGGCCGGCAAACTTTTTTGGAATAAAAGACAATACGTATATCACGCCGAAGTCATCATCGATACTTCCATCTATTACCAACAAAAGTTTGATGCAATTGGCTGAAGATATGGGCATGAAAGTCGAGCGTAGGCCTATTCTTGTGGAAGAACTTGCTACATTTGAAGAAGCGGGTGCTTGTGGAACGGCAGCGGTGATTAGTCCGATATTGAAAATAGATGATCTGCAAGTAGAAAAAACGTATCAATTCTGTAAAGATGGACAACCCGGACGAATATCTAAACAACTTTACGATAAATTACGAGCCATTCAGTATGGCGACGAGCCCGATGTTCACGGTTGGGTAACCATTTTAGACTAAAGCTTGCATTGCTAATAAAAAAATAAGTATAACAAATAAAATACTAACCCAAAAAGCCACCGTTAAGAAGTGGCTTTTTTCGACTTAACAGGTTGATGCTGTCTGAACTCAATTATTTTAGTTATCTTCGATTCTTGTTTTAAACAATACATAATAATCACTTAAAGAATTTGCACCATGTACACCAAGTTATCCCATGTTTTTCAACTGCTCTTAGCCGTGTTGTTGCTTTCAGCGTGTACCAATAAGCCTTCTAATCCTATTCTCAAAAAAGATAATTCAAACCACCTCCATATTGGGGTGATGTCGTCTATGGATTATTTGCCTTTGGCGGTTGCGCAAGGTCAAGGATTGTTCGAAAAGGAAGGAGTGGTTGTAACCATCCACAAGTTTTACTCGGCCAACGAGCGCGATGCCGCTTTTCAGAGTAAAAATCTGGAGGGAACCATAATAGATTACACAGGTGCTGCCATTCAACGAGCAGGCGGGGTGAAATTGAAATTAACCTCGCAATGCGAAAGTATGTTTGTGATGGTTGGGTATACACCTTCTGGGATAAGTGAAGTCTCCGATTTAGTTGGCAAGAAAGTTGCGGTGTCCCGCAATACAGTTATCGACTATTGTACCGACTTAGCATTAGAAACTTTCGGAATATCACCAGATAGTATCGAACGAGTGGAGATAAACAAGATTCCGCTGAGGCTGGAAATGTTAAGGAGTGGCAAGATTGATGCCACCTTACTACCCGATCCTTTTGCATCAATAGCATATAACGACCAATCTCGTAATTTAGAATACATTTTAGGTATGGAAATGAACGTTACGGGTATTGCTTTTTACGAGTCAGTCATTGAGAAGAAGCGTGAAGCCATTCAAAACTTCTATAAAGCCTACAACCAAGCGGTGGATTACATAAAAGCTGATTTTAGAAGCAGTTTAGATCATTTTTTAGTATCGGAAATTGGATTTCCAGAGGATCTTGCCCCCAATGCAGTTATTCCAGAGTATCAATTGGCACAACCTCCTGTCGAAGATGATTTGAAATCAGTTGAAGAATGGTTGAAAAAGAAAGACCTAGTTCCTTCCAATTTCGATATTAACACTTGTGTTGAAGTGGGACTCACTCCCTGATTGTTTCTCAATATGATTTCTGGCAAACTATCCCTACAGAACTTAACAGTGAACCTCGGCAAGGCTGAAGTGCTGCAAAACATCTCTTTTTCATTAGAAAAAGGACGCACTCTCACTGTGGTTGGTCCCTCGGGATGCGGAAAATCGACATTGCTGAACGTGTTGAGCGGAATTATTAAGCATTATGAGGGAGAAATATGGATGGGCGAAACAAAATTGCGCAATGCAGGACTCACTTTTGGCTATATGCCTCAAAATATGGGATTGCTTCCGTGGAAAAAAGTGAAGGATAATATATTGTTGCCTTTCCGAATCAACAAAAATAGCCAAGTGAACAAGCATGAGTTGGAAGATGTGTTAAGAAAGTTGGAATTAACTGAACTATTGAACCGATACCCTTCGCAATTGAGCGGAGGCCAACGTCAACGGGTTGCACTGGCGCGCGTTTTTATATCACATCCCGATATTTTATTGTTAGACGAGCCATTTTCGTCACTCGACACAATCACAGCCGACATATCGAGAGAACTATTCCTCGATTTGCGGCGAAAATATCAACCCACTACCATATTCACGACCCACAATTTGTCGGAGGCCCTTAAGTTGGGCGAGCATATATTGTTGCTTGACAAACAACCTGCCACGGTGTTGCGATTTGTGAAGAATCCTTTGTTCGAAAGCGAGCAACAACAGGTCGATGCCGAATTCAATCACTTCAAGCGGCAACTCATTGCTTGGATTACGGAGGGAGATGCCAAAAACAGATATTCATAAACAGCCATGAAAGATATGAATAACAAAATCGTTTCTGTAGAAAAGAATAAAAAGTGGGTCGTTCCCAAGTCGTTCCGCCTTTTGTTTGGCGGAATACTTTCATTCAATGTGTTGTGGTGGTTAATTGCGGTAGTTTTCAACAATAAAGCGTTGCCCAATCCGTTAGATGTGTATGCGGTGTTCCCAAAGTCTATGGCTATGGGCATGTTTGACCACTCGTGGGCAAGCTTGCGACGTATTTTTATAGGTGTTTTTATGGCAATTGTTATCGGCATGGCGGGCGGCATACTCACCGGCATGAGTCCAAAGGCAAACAAATTGCTCAACCCATTACTTTACCTCTCTTATCCTGTGCCAAAGTTGGCACTTTTGCCCGTTGTGATGATATTATTTGGTATTGGCGAGACCACCAAAGTGGTGATGATTGTGCTGATTATTGTGTTTCAACTCATCATTTCTATTCGCGATGCCACTCGCAATATCGATAAAGAAAATTACTATGTGCTTTCAACAATTGGCGCATCGCACACACAACAAATATGGCATGTAGTGTTGCCAGGCATATTGCCCGAGACGCTTTCGGCATTGCGTGTAACGGTGGGCATTGCCACATCGGTGCTGTTTGTTACCGAAACATTTGGAACGGATAAAGGTCTTGGGTTTTTTATTGTAGATGCTTGGATGCGCATCGATTATTTGACAATGTATGCTGGAATTGTGATGCTTTCCATCATCGGATCATTGCTTTTTATATTGCTTGATATCACTGATGCCCTGTTTTGCAAATGGAGCAGGTTGAGGAGAGTCAATTAGTTTTGCTGTCGCAACATTTGTTCTAAATGTGTACGCAAATGAATCATTGTTTTTGCCAAGTATTGTAAGGATTCTTTACCAACATAGAATTGTAGTATCGAATATCGTGCGTCACTTCTCGTCCCAACCAACTTGGCTTCTCATATGCCTCGTCTTCCGATTGCAACTCCACTTCTGCCACCACCAGCCCTTTGTTGTTGCCATAAAACTCGTCCACTTCAAACACATGAGCCCCCACTTTCACCAAATAACGGGTTTTTTCGATAATATCTTCCTCACAAAATTTCAACATATCTTCGGCATCCTCCACAGCTATCTCTTTTTCCCACTCGTAGCGGGTGAGTCCATTGCCCGAAACGGTGCTTTTTACCGTCATATAGGCTTTGTCACCTTTTATGCGAATGCGTACAACCCGCTTGGGCACCGATGATAGATAGCCCTGCATGATTCGCCAATGGGTGAAGGCATGAATTTTGTATTCGCCCGTCACTAAAAATTTTCGTTCTATTTCGTAATTCATTTCTAGGGTGTTTTGGTTGCGATATCTTATTAACAATCAAAAGTAGGCAATGTTTTTGTGAAAATGGGAGAGAACGGAGTGGTTTGTGATATGCAGTAATGTGGAAAGATGTCGCATTTTTCATTTTCTGCCTTTCATTGTTGCAATTAATGATGCATGTGTCATGAATGCGTAACCTTTTTTTGTTCATTTCCGTATGTTTTTTGCAAATCAGGAGCAAATCAATGTAAGTTGGGATGGTATATTGAGCAATGTATGCATGATTTGCGTTAAAAAACACTCTTTTTATTTGACAAGGATGCTTTGCCAGGTGTCAGAGCGCTGTTGTGATTTGACAAGAGTACTCTGTCAGGTGTCAAAGCACTGTTGTGATTTCGCAAATGTACTATGTCAGTTGACAAAGTAATATTGTTATTTCGCAATGGTACTATGTCAGTTGACAAAGCAGTATTGTAATTTAATTATTGCGTTCTGACAGTTGACAAAGCTACATAATGATACTATTATTGCATTATGCCAGATGTCATAGCAATATTATGAAACACTTTGCATGCTTTATGTGGTATTTAAGCAGCAATATGATAGCTGGACACAATTTTTTGTGCTCGTTGCGTAGTAATAGGGTGTGAAGTGTGGGGTGATTGTGGTAAAATTGCAAGAATAGAATAAAATTTGCATAGCAAATGGAAGTGTGCAAGCGTGAATATAGCATATACTGTGCTCAATTTTCGAAACACTAATACAAAACAGGGAATAGTTACTATGCTTGGGCTTAATACCAATTCATATTTTCGTACTGCGAGCTGCGTTGCTCATATTTTAGGTCTTGCAGTAGCGAAGAGTTGGCACTGATAATAAAATTGTATGACTTGTAGGGACCAATGGGTATAAAACTTGCCGACATGCTCCAGCAATGCAGTTCGCGTGTGAGGGTGCAATTCACATAAGTGAAGCGATTGAGGTCGAAGTTGT
>JAQVZQ010000093.1 GCA_028708095.1 Dysgonamonadaceae bacterium | reverse complement strand
TTTTAGCCGTCTGTAGATATAAAAAACAATTTATAAAGTGGGTTTTGCAAACGTAGAATATTGATTTACTATGAGTAATCGATATTCCGAAAATATTTTAATCCATTTATGCTCCACACAGCGAATCATCCACAAAACCTAGTTTCCAACCTTCAGGAGTAGAGATAAAATAGAACCCCCGTGGATTGTTATATTCATTTGAAACATAAACTGCCATCTTTATTGCTTTGGGAGAGTGGGCATTGATTGGCTCTATTTCATGCGTCTCAATATCAACATCTACCTCATTAACTTCTTGCATCAATTGAAATAGCTATAACCTTTTCAAAGACTTCTTCCTCTTTTAAATTATTGGTCCATCGAATGAATAAATGCTCAAAGTGCCTTGAGTTTAAAACGGAAAAACACGGTTAATAGCATCATGAGAAGGGATACCATTAGTTAGTTTCAAAAATTGCTTTAGAAATGCATAATTTGTTTTACTAAACAATTCAATAGAATCACCAGATTCGGTTCCACTTAATACAGCAAGTATGCTTAAAATAACAATGTCAATTAAAACATGTTTCTTGCTTCGATAAAAATGAGAATCACTGAGTTGTCCGAAAATTTGATGAAGAGTTGTCATTTTCTTTGTTTTCTACAAAAGAACAAAGAGAAATTAACACTGTAGGGCTTTAAATCAAAAAGTTATCAACACACAGCTGTAAAAATATTGTAAACCAGTATACTATCTTAAATTACATGCATTTACCCTGAGAAAATATATACAATTTATTTTGTTGTGATATATAGATTTATTGTATATTTGCTACATATAAATGAGTTATCCAAAATTAAACAAAAAAAGATGAAACATAATTCTACAGTAATAGCAATGATTCTAATAACTTCTTTGGGTTCATGTCAAAACAAAAAACCTGAATCTAAAACTAAAGCTGAAATTGACATTGTTGAAATAGAATCTGAAGTTAAATCGCTTAACAATACTTTTGATTGGTCAATACCTCATCAACTCAAAAAACAATTAGTATCAAACTTGAAAAACAAACCTAATGAAATTGACAATTCAATAATTCTATTCTTAGATGAATATGAAAAACTAAGAACTGACTTTAATGAAATTTTATTTGACTTAAACAATTATGATTCATTAAATGAGTTTGCCTTTAAACGAGATACAGCAAATAATAAAAATGCTTATGAATTTTACCAACTTGCCGAAAATAATGGTTTTATTATAGCTTCGTCAGAAGGAATGATATATTTAGCTAAAAACACCGACTATATAAAATCAGATTTAGCTGAATTAATTGATTCTACTTCAATTGAATTTCTAAATCTTTATTGCCAAGAAATAGAAAATGTTTGTTGCGAAGATGCTGCAATTATTATCTCCGAGCAAGAATTAGTGAAAAGAGCTTTTTTGTGGGGTAATCTACTAGAAAAAACACATGGTTTAGAATATCAAAGCGTGGCAGAATCAGAGTTTAATAATTATCTCTCATTAATTTTTAATGGTCTAGACAATACACCATCATTTGAATGGCAAACAAAAAAGTTTAATAAAACTAGATTTAATTTAATGATTAAAATCATTGAAACGCATCCAGATTCTAAAGCGTCCAAAATTTTTAAAGAATTCACACAATTATTGGTTTCTGAAGACTTTAAACAGACAGATAAAATTGATGAGTATTTAATGAATATATAAAAGCTTGTATTGCACAATCAATTGATAGTGGGAAATCCTACACCAATTAACAACTTAAATAATTGAACCCTCACTTAGATGATGTTGATCTAATTTATGTAATAGCTATTTCTCCACATGAAAAGTCCACTTACCTGATCCCATGTTCTCAATAATTGAAAACTTACCTTCACGACGAAATTTGATAGATTCATCGTTAAGAGTTACTTTCTGCTTTTTAGAATAATAAGGTAGATAAACATCTGCTTTTGTGTTAGCCGGAATAACTAACTCAAGGTTAAACGATTTATCGGGAGTATTGTGAAATTTCATATAGACGTCTCCTTTAATAGTTGGATGTTTAATTTCGGCTGACTTAAGTGAACCCGGTTGCGGTTTTATTCTCATCTTTTCAAATCCTGCTTCCAATGGTTCAATACCCATTAATTTTCTTGAAATTAAGTTTGCCGGAGCAGCACCCCATGCATGGTTCCAATCTTGATTGTGTTTGTACTTAATGTCCCATGCCTCCATTGTCATCGTTGAACCAGCTCTAATCATATTGTACCAACTGCGTTCTGAGGTAGAGGTAAGCAAATCTAATCCATACTGTGCATCACCCATATTGAAAATTACATCTAATAGAAATTGTGAACCATAAACACTACAAACCATTCCTCTCGAGCGAATGAATTTCATCACAGATTCAATTTTCTTTTCGGGAACAAGCCCAAATGCAAGAGGAAACATATTTGCATGACGTGATGAATGGTTTGTTCCAACACCATCAATATAATAGCCAAGTTTTTTGTCAAAAAGTCTTTTATTAAAAACTTTTTTCAGTTTAATTGCTTTGTTTTTATAATAAAAGCTTTCCTCATTTTTTCCAAGCAACTTAGCTACATCAGACATTATTGTTAGCGTTCTGTAATGATAAGCATTTACAACAGTATTGATTTCTGTAAATACAAAACCATCTCTTTCACCATAAGGCCAGTCAACAAGGTCGTTCAAACCACCATTAAAATGTATCGATTTAAGTACCTCTGGAGTTACTTTGCCAGTTCTTGTACTTATAAAACCGTCATCATCTGAAAGCTGAGATAAGGTTTTTGCCTTTAGGTCAGTATAAAAGTTTTCTAAAGACTTACTATCACCTGTATGCATATAATCTTCCCAAGCTATTAATACCGATTGCAAAATCCATTCAGTTGGCCATGTTGGGTGATGGACTAGATATTCGTGGCTATATCTTGCCATACTGAAGTCGCGAGCAACACTGTAATGAGATAATTGATTGATAAGTGCATCGCCCTCATACGGAATTCGCTCACGATCGCCATCCATATATACACCTAAGAAAGAAGTTGCCTTAATTGTATATTTAGAAATATCCCAAACTTGATTTAGTACAGTATCTGAACTATGAAAGTAAGATTCTAATTCGTTGAATGGATAAAAAACAGTTTCTCTTGTTATATCAGTTTCTTTTAAATTGTGACTGTAATTTTCTATTTCGCAATACCTGAAAGGTGTAACTTCACCTATATACTTAGGCATAAGAATAGCTTGCGACCCAGTATTTCTTTTATCAGGCTTAATGGTGATAATATAGGTGTTCCACCCTACTTTCGGATAAATTAAATATTTAGCGTATCGTATTGTTCCTCCTGGAGATCTGTTTACTTTCTCACCTTGCTTTGCTTCACCCAAGTGAATAATAATTGAATCGTTGATTGACTCAGCATAAAGTTTAATTCTAACTCTGCCAAATGATGCTTTTCCGAAATCTACAAAATAGTTACCCTTATCTGTTTGGTTAATTAATAAAGGCGAGTCATCCTGTTTTTGAAGAGGATACCTGTCTGTAAAATAATTAGTAAGTTCATCAGAAGTCTTAAATTGAGAGACCTCTGAAAAATCAGATTCATTACCATGATTATCCCAAACTTTCACTTTCCAATAATAGATTTTAGATGCTTCAAGGGGCTTACCTTCATATTGAATGTTTATTGATTGATTGCTATCCACTTTCCCCGAATCCCAAAGATCGGCATCATCATTTTGAAGCTTAATAAAATCTGAAGCCAATAAAATTCGATATGATGTCTGAAGCGTATTGTTAGTTGTAGCATTAATGATCCATCCCAACTGTGGTTTATGTGTACTTATTTCAACGAATTGAAAATTCTCTTTATGTGATAATGATTCATTCAGAGGTGTCGTTGTCGGATAACCATTCAAAAAAGTTTGTTCTGTGTTATAAAGCCTATTCACACTAAGGTTAACAGGAGTGAGTTTTGCTTGACTAATAACAGGCAAGCACATAACGTGACTAATAATTGCAATAAGAAATGTCTTTTTAATACAACATACCATGTTGTAAGAGTTGAATTGCATAATTTATAGTTTTAAATGTGTATCAATTTATCAATCATGTTCTCGGGCTGTCAAGTGCCTCTACTCTACCTATACAAAATATCTCTTCTATCACCACTTCACTTTCACAAATTGTATGTGGCTAAGTTAAAGAAATTTTTTCTCACAAAGATGGAAAGACACAAAGAAAACAAAAAGAGAGATAGCGAACTTTCTTCTTTAATACTTTTGCTTCGCAACATTCACCCTGTGAAATTTATTCACTATTTCACAGGGCAGGCCGATTTTAGAAATCGACGCAAGCGGGAATTTTCTTCACATTTATATAAACCCTACCCTCTTTCATATTTATAGCCCAATAAGCAATCCCAAAACCTTCTGCTTTTTTTGACAATATGTATCATTTTGTCACAACAATCCATGCGAAGTGTCAACTTTATACCTTTAACAGCGTTAGAATGCACTATCTGCCCTTGCTTTTTATGCTTTTCAGCGTTAAAAAGCACTATTTGCATCTGCTTTTTATGCTTTTGATCGTTAGAAAGTACTATTTGCACCCGCTTTGTATGCTTTTCATCGTTAGAAAGCACCATTTGCGCCTCCTTTGTGTCCTCAACAACGATGAAAAGGGTATAAGGTGTTTCACATAAGTTCTTGAAATATCGCTGATGTAAGAAGACAACTCGTGTCTGGAGTAAACAAAAATTTATCTACTCGCGTTTTTATAAAAGCACGTGTCTCTTTAGCGAGCATTCCTTCTTTTTGCATCGCAACATATTGACACTGTCAACGCAAGCAAATCAAAACCTCTTCCCAATAGAAATACCAATACGAGCATAGATTTTAGAGTCGTAATAGTCTTTGTCATAGTTGAAGTTTCGGCCTGCCCCCGTAACGAGTTCGGCAGTCCAATTGTTTTTCGATAAATATTTCCAACCAAAAGCAAACCCCATTCCTCCAGTAACCAAAGATTTCTCTTTTGTGTAAACATTACTATAATCAGGGTAATCGTATGAGTTAGAGTAAATATCTAATGAACCAACTGCTCCATTAGCTTCAAGGAAAAAACCTGAAGCAGGATGTTGCATGCCTCGGTTACGAAGTCCCCACCAATTGATATCGCCAAAGAACCACCTCAGGAATGGAGTGGCTTTGAAACTGTAGCCATCACTATCTTGGGTATCGAACCCAAAACCCACGGCTGCACCCACTGTCATATCTTCGCTCAAAAGATATTCGTAAGACAGTTCGGGGAAAGCCATGAACACACTGCTACCCAAGTTGAGTTTCAACTCGTGACGGTGTGTCAACTCCATGTTCTCTTGTGCCTTTATGCAAAACAGACTGGTGAATATAAAAACAGAAAGAATTACAATGTTTTTTTTCATGCGGTTGTGTTGTTTATGCGGTTGTATTGTTTGTTTATAGTTTATGATTCGCTTGATTATTAAATATATTTTTATTGTGCTCAAAGATAGAGAAACAATTCTTTGGTTGTATAGGTGATGCTTATATTTTATACAAAATGCCCTTGTTGGTGCTCTCGCTGGCGCAAGTCTCCAGACTTGTGACTCCGCTCGCGCGCTTTTGCAACATTTCGACGTCGCTCAATGCAAGAACGTGTGTCGCGTAACGAACTTTTTTTCTTTAATACTTTTTGCTTCGCAACACACCGATTGCAAATCGGTGATTCTTTTTACTCAATAACTTTTAGGATAGTTTTTAAATTCATATGGATTAATTAAAACAACCTGCTCTGGATTTTCTGGGAGATATCTTAGTCTAAATGTTTTACCAATAGGAACTTTAGCTTCTATATTATAATGATATGTCTTTTTATCAATATTATACAAAGCTACTGACCTCCATATTTTTCCTCCTCGAATATTTGTACTTTTAAAATATCTGTCAACAGTTGCAGTAATTTCTTTTCCTTCATTTAATATTCTTTTTTCTTTACTATCTGTTTTGAAAAAGGAAAACAAACCTATTGATAAGACTATAAGAAATAATATTGCACTCGTCAAACCTTTTCTGCGTTTGTTCATATCTGTAATTTCTATGATGTTTGTTCAATTATAAATTTTCATATAATATTATTTATTTTACATCTCGCTGCTTGCGCTCTTTTGTAACCCGTGTGTCACTATAGCGAACTTTTCGTCTTTAATATTTTTTGCTTCGCAATACACCGATTGGGAAATAAATCGGCGCGAGCGGTTTTTCCGAATACTATAGAGTTAGAAGTAATTTTTTCTTGAGTTCGATAATATTTATAATCCACCGTTATTTGTAAGGAGTCCACATTGAACAGATTAATAGAATCTAAGTTCGCACAATTCACAAGTTTAGAAATGTCCAATAAAATATTGAACTCTTTAAACTGTCCCTTTTTTATAGTTATTGCTTGAAACTTATCTGCAATTATTACTATTGGAGAGCAATATTGATAATTACTCTTATCAATAATGGCAATTTCCCAAGGTTGATTAATAGATGTTTCTCCTATAAACTTCTCAGGTTCGATAATGTGTATCTTATTTAATAGATTATTTCTTACCATGAGTTTCATTTTAACTGGTATATTAAAATGAGTTTCCAGACTATCATCAATTGTTGATAGTTCTAATTTTATTTCTTGACCTTCCGTTATTTGAGATAAAGAAAAAAAAACCATCAAAAGAAAAGTGTTGAACATATTATTCATTGCAATATATTTTTAAATTTTAGCTTTCAATGACGTAAGGCTCTCACTGGCGCAAGTCTCCAGACTTGTGCCTATATATTTAATTTACAAAGGCACAGATCGGAGACCTACGCCAGTGGTAGATTTTATTTCTATTTCATTAGAAAGAATATGTCCTTTAAAACGCTTAAATCCTTTGTTTTCTAAAATCATACCTTCTTTAAAAAAAATCTCATCATCTGTTTTAAAATCAAATACTAAACGATAAGTTGCCTTTTGCAACAACAAATAACTCATATCAATGAAAAATGTTTTTCTTTCATTTGGGTTAAGAAGAACTACTTCTTCAAAAAAATATGTTTCATCAACATTAATGTTCTCTGATATTACCAAGTTATAAACATCAACATCTGTATAAAAGATTTTTGTTCCATCACATCCATTGGGAGGAGGAGGAACATAAGAGTTTCTTTTAAAAATATAATATGCCTCTTCAAGATTACTTAACTTATCAAATACATCAACTCCTTCATTCTTATGATTAACTTGATACCGTTTTTTCACTTTTGGTAATGAAAGCCATATTGTATCTTTTAAATTACTTTGCTCATTATTTTTATTTATATAATCTTGTGCGTCTTCTTTGAGCATTTTGAATTGTTCTTCTGGCGAACCACTATAGTTTTCTAAAATAGAATTCTCTTCATTAAAATCAATCTCACTTACTCTGCCAATAATAAAAAGAGAATCATTAGATTTGTTTTGGAGAATTACAGAAATTTGCAAACTATCTTCTTTAGGAAAAGAATATTTTAATTCTGCAGTTATTCGTGGTTTCTCACTATTACAGCTATGCAATAGAAGCAAAAATAAGATAGATAATAAAAAGTAACAATGATTATTTCTCATAATAATAAGTGTTATGCTCGCTCATGCACTTTGCAACATTTCGACACCGCTCTATGTGAGCACGTGTGTCGCGTAACGACCTTTTCTTTAATATTTTTTGCTTCGCAACACACCGATTGCAAATTGGCACGAGCGCTGCGAATTAAACTTCTCTCTTAATTTCATCTTATTCCACTCTTCTATTATAGCTCTTTTTCATGAAAAGTTTAACAGCAATACCAAGAGTCCATTCAAAATATCCACTATCCAAATCAGGGTGGACTTTTTCATAATTCACAAATCCATAGCCAGCACTTCCAAATAAAGATAAGTACTCGTAATCTTTCATTTTGAAGTATTTATTCAAAGTCGCTCCAATAATTAATCCTCCAGTATTATTCAAAGGCACATCATGTCCTATATCCTTTTCATTGAGCAATATAAACATAGTGCGATTATATCCAGCATAAGGTTCTATTGATATCAGGTTTTTAAAATCGAAAGAGTAACCTACATAATAATCTAATCTTATATTATTAAACGAAGCATTTGTGGGAAGCGTTTGTCCATCAAAGACCATTTCCTTGGCAGGTTCAATTGTCCAAGGCTTAAATCTAACTCCAAGATTGAGTTTATCTACCGCAAGACCAACACTAATATTCGCGCCACCATGCTGACCCATCCAACTTTTAGTTCTATCACCGTAATAATAATTTGAAACTCCAAGTTCCATCCTTAGCCCAATATTACTACGAGTCCAACATTCAACCATCTTGTAGGGTTCTTGATTTTGATGTGGAGCAGTATTTGGATTATATTTTAGGGGTAGCTGGGCATGCATAGTCCTTCTGGGATGCACCATCAATGTGTCGGTTGAACAGATTGTATCACCGTTCCATTGCTGTGCAAAAGCAATAGTGCTTATCAAAACTGCTGTTGTTATTATAAAGAGTCGCTTCATTACTATATGTTTTACATAAATTACAAATCGACGTGTTGCGGTTTATAATAGTTGTTTTAATTTATACTCAGACTTCAATTCCTCTAATTCTTTTCTATTAATCAAATCGATAGCAAACAAATATTGTATATTATCCAGAAAATGCTCTTCGTTTAAATCAAAGTTGATAAGTACTTCTTTCTTTTTGTTGTTAGCAATATTTATTAAATGATTAGCAAATTCTAATACTTTTTCTTCACTTGGTTTAGTTCTAAAAAGACGGATTTCTTTATTGCCATTTACAATTACAATGTCATCCTTATTAGGTATTAATACACCAATGAGTGAAATGACTCCCCACCCTACTACATTCGCTAATATACCTCCAGGGTGTTCAGGATTTCCGAAAAAATAAAATCCTAAACAAAAAAGAGTTATTAAGCAGGTTATTACAAAAAATATTTTGCCACCGATAACATTGTCAGCTTCATACTGTATTTCGTTTCCAATGTCGGTAAGCTTGATTCTATATTTTAATTTATCTCTTGTGGAGTTGAATTTAACTTCAACAAAATCAGAATTTGGGTCAATCTTATAAGACCGACTTTGCAATCCTTTTCTTTGTATTATTTCTTTCATTATATTGTAAAAAAATGTATCTAACGAGTTATCAACGTTACAATAGTCTTAATCTCGGCTCGGGCGCTTTTGCAACCCATCTGTCGCATAACGATATTTCTCTTTTTATATTTTTTTGCTTCGCAACATTCACCCTGTGAAATTTATTCACTATTTCACAGGGCAGGCCGATTTGGAAATCGGCGCGAGCGGTATTTTTCTGATTCGCAGCATCATCCAAGCAACCATTCTTCTAAAAATAATACCCCACCGACAAATTAGCTGTCCACATTTTAACTGTCGGTTCGCCTATACCCATAAAATGAACTGCTGACATATTGTTTAAGACCTGACGAAAGCCTACTCCTACCATAAACTGATTTATCTCTATACCTCCTTCGACTGCCACACCTGAACTAAAGCGATGCTGCGCATACACATTATCTTCTTCGTCACCCATTATTTGGACTTGATGCTCAAACAAGCTCCATTTTAATTTCAGAGACTCTCCTGCACCACTCAATTTTAAATGCTGATTAGCTTCAGGTGAATAGGAGGCAAATCCACCTCCCATTAGATAAAGTTTCATATTGTTTGCTAAGTTGAATTTCGTTTTCAGATACAAAGGCATTTGAAAAGTATTCATATTCACATATCCTTCCAGTATGACTTCATCGGCAAAGCCTGTACCTTCTTTATATTTGTCGCCATCGAAATTGGCACCGCTATTGACGAACATTAATTCCGTTTGCAACCCAAAGTGTTGACTAAACATATACTCAGCCATCAATCCTGCATGAAAACCAATGCGAGGCTTATAAATTTCAACCTCCACACTTTGTATGGTCATATCAAGAGTAGAAAGATTGGCTCCTCCCTTAGCTCCAAATCTAAATTGGGCGTGCGATGTAGTTATTACTAACATCATCAACAAAACAGTTGCTATTCCTTTTTTCATATTTTGTATCGATTAATCTATGACAATTACCAAGAGCGGAAACTCAGATATAGAGACACTCCTATGTTTGATAAACCAATTACCTGATCTGCTTTTACATTTTGTCCATTAATAGTAAGAGATTCAATAGATCCTCCTGTTGATGATAACTTAATACCCAGTCCCAATGTATTACTCATTTTATATTCACCTGCTAATGATATGTTTGTTCCGAGACCTGTTTGTGTACCATTCACCTCAACTCCGTTTATAGTCATATTATCAGCATAGAAAATTGGACCTAAACCTATTGTGCCTATCAAAAGAAACTTGTCTGTCTCATGTCTTAAAGCATAAGTTGGGCCTATATATATAATGCGTTGGGTTTCGTCATAGCTACGAATAGGTCCATCGAAATCGGGTATAGTAAAACCACTTCCTGAAGTAGAAAACGAACTCATATTGGCATTCAGTCCAAGTCCCCAAGTTCTTTTAAAGAAATATTGAGCATCGGCATCAATCGTAAATCCGTTTCGCAACTTTTTATTCATATCGTCAATTACTTGATCATTTGTTCTTTCAACTGTGCCAACTCTGTAGGCATATCCGCCACCTACTGCAAAACGAAAGTCTTTGTATTTAATATCCTCCTGATACTCTACTGCATGCTGTAGTGTAGCATCGGTAATTTGAGAAAAGGCAGGTAAACAGAACAAAGTGGTAACTGCCAAAATAACAATAGAAATGATGTTTGTTTTCATAATTAATTGTTTTATTAGTTTTTAATTTGATGATTTCACTTAAGTTATATATTCTATTATTCCAGATTAGCTGATTTCCATTACCAAGTACGAAAGCTCAAAAACAGTGAAGCCATAAAATGAGAAACACTAATACGCTCATCAGCTTTAATGGTTTGCCCTTCAAACTTCATAGACCCTATGCTTCCTACAGTGCAAGATAACTTGAGACCCAATCCCAAATTGCTGCTCATCTTATATTCGCCCGATAATGCTGCATTTGCTCCAATTGTTGTTTTTGTTGCATTTGCTTCTATACTGCTAACGAACATTTTATCCCAAATAAATATAGGACCTACACCAAGTGAGGTGATTAATAGGAATTTATCTGTTTCGCTCCTTGTTACATAAGTTGGACCAATGTATAAAATTCTCTCTCTTTCATCTAATCGTATCCATGGACTCCATGAATCTCCCTTAACAGTATATCCTCCCACACTCCCTGTTGTGGCAACTAAGTTGGCATTTAATCCAACACCCCATTTTTACTTAAAGAAGTATTGTACATCTCCATCAAAAGCGAATCCCTGACGCAAACTCTTGTTCAATTCATCAATAAGGTAATTGTAAGTCTTTTGATTAGCGCCAAGCCTGTGACCATAGCCCACACCTACTGCAAAACGAAAGTCATTGTACTTAATATCTTCCTGATATTCCACATCATGTTGTGAAGCAGCATCAGTGGTTTGAGCAAAAACTGATAAACAAAACAGAGTGGCCATTATCACAATAATTATAGAGACGCTTGTTGTTTTCC
>JAQVZQ010000092.1 GCA_028708095.1 Dysgonamonadaceae bacterium | reverse complement strand
ACCAACCATATTACAACTTTGGGTTTATTGGAATCATAAGCCGAGAAGATGGAGTGTAAAGCATTTACAGCAATATATGTTTTACCGCCAGCAGTTGGTACTTTCACGCAAACATGAGCAGCATTGGGTATATTGTTCTTATAAGGTTGCATTCCTGTTCCATCCAACGGATTATAAGGCCCAATTTTGTCTTCCCAATATTAATTGAAGGCATTGGCTAAATGTTTCTCTCTTTGAACGTAGGTCAAATAGTCTTCAATATTTTCGATTACCTTTTGTTGATAGCTTTTTAATTCCACTTTTTTTAATTATAAATTATGAGTTATAAATTATGATTATATGAGCTCTGAATGTAAGGAGTTATAAATTATAAGTTATGAATTATAAATGGGAACTATTTCATTCATAATTATATCATAATTTACTCTTACTTGTTATTATAGCACTCCTCAACATTTTCAATAACTCTATTGAGTCGTTATTTATTCCAATAAATTCATTTTCAGTTAAAAAGTCAGTTCTTTTTAGCAGTTCTAACCAATAACACGTTTCATCACACTCCTTTTGAGCAATTGATAGCTTATGAATAAAATCTTTTGTACTCTCTGCATTCTGCGCCTCTCTAACAAGTGCACCAATAGCAGTTCCACTTCGCAAAATTTGCTTGCTCATTACATACTCTTTTTTCTCTTCACACAAGTATTTATATAGTTTCACAATCCTGACTGCAAAAGCTAGACTCCTCTCAACCAGCACATTCTCCCTTCTCATCACTCATAATTTATAATTTATTACTCATAATTCAGAATGTGCATATCTATACAATGTGCACAACAAAACGCACTTTCTTGTGCATATAGATTAATATGTACTTTTCCAATAATCATTATCTGTTTCTTAATATTTTAAGTAAGGGATCGTTTAAATAATAATTGTGTCTTCCAATTTTTATTTTGGTAAGCAATCCGTGTTCCGATAAAGAATTTAGATAATTTGAGGCTGTGTTTCGATGCAGATTCATTTCTCTTTCTAAGAAACTGTTCTTTGTATAGGGATGTTTAAACAGAATATTAATCAAGTCATGACTGTAAAAGTTGAATTTCTCTTTAATTTCAATCTTATATTCGTCCATCAACTTTTTTATTTTGTTTACTACCACAATAGTCTCTTGAGCAGTGATCTCAACACCTTTCAACATCCAGATAATCCACTTTTCCCAAGCATCTTTTGTTCTCACTTCTTGCAATAAACGATAATACTCTGCCTTATTTCTTATAATATAGCTGCTTAAATACAAAACAGGAATATCTAGAAGACCCTGCTGTACTAAATAGAGAATGTTTAGCAGTCTTCCTGTCCTGCCATTTCCATCATAAAAAGGGTGAATACTTTCAAATTGAAAATGTATGATTGGCATTTTAATCAAGCTGTCGATATTGTGAAATTGAGGATCATTAATATAAGTCTCCAAGTTATTTAACAAGGATACAATTTCTAAGTGATCTTGTGGAGGAGTATAAACCACTTCATTAGTTTTAGGGTTTTTAAGCACAGTACCAGGGAGTTTGCGAATGGGGTGATTTGGAGCAATAAGGAATTGTATTTCTTTTATATCGTTTATTGTAAGCAGCCCTTTCGTCTTCACAATATTCAAGCCAAACTTAATAGCATCAGTATAGTTGAGTGCTTCCTTAGCTGTAACTGTTGCCAAGGTTTTATCGATACTTGCTTTGTACATTTCATCATCAGTAGTAACTATATTTTCTATTTCGTTACTGTCTTTTGCCTCTTGCAATGTAAGTGTGTCTAAGAGAATTTGCGAGTTGGGTATTTTAGATATCTCCCCTTTCAGCTGACCCAATGCACGAGATGCTCTAGTCAATGATTTTAAAATATCAACTGTTTCGCAATCAAACTGCGGAGGCAAAGGTTTTATTATTATATTACTCATAATCATTATTTAATTGTAAATGGTCAATCCTGTAAGGTGTAAGGAGTTATAAATTATAAGTTATGAATTATGAATTATAAATGGGAACTATTTCATTCATAATTATATCATAATTTACTCTTACTTGTTATTATAGCACTTCTCAACATTTTCAATAACTCTATTGAGTCGTTATTTATCCCAATAAATTCATTTTCAGTTAAAAAGTCAGTTCTTTTTAGCAGTTCTAACAATTACACGTTTCATCACACTCCTTTTGAGCAATTGATAGTTTATGTATAAAATCCTTACTGCTTTCAGCATTCTGCGCCTCTCTTATCAGTGCACCAATAGCAGTTCCACTTCGTGAAATCTGCTTGCTCATGACATACTCTTTTTTCTCTTCACACAAATATTTATATAGTTTCACCACTCTAACAGCAAAAGAAAGACTTTTCTCAACCAGTACATTTTCCCTTTTCATCATTCATCATTCATCATTCATAACTTCCTCACATCTCTAGGTATTTTCTTGAAGATAATGTTCTTCTTTGCCATAAACTCTTTAGCTAAAAGACAATTATCTGCATATATGATATATTGCTCACCTTTTGTCTTCACAAGTTCCAACGAGTCATAATCCAATGTTGTCAAACTGTCTTTCTCATAAACGAAATAGTAAACTGATTCATCTTTTTTGCCTAAAAAGTATTTTTCACCATTAGGTTCTACAAAAGATGTTCTTGTTTCAGAAAACCAGATATATTCTTTTATCTTTTCTAATGCTACTTTCTCATTCAAGTTTTGGTCTTTGTCAAACAAAGGCAAACCTAATTCATAATAATCAAATGTACCGCCTGTTCCTTCCACTGCTTTATTGTCTTTGCCATAACCTTTAGCAACTCGTTTCACTCTCTCAGCTGTTATATCGTTGGCGTAATCTTCCATTTCAACCAAAATGAATCTACGGTTGCCGCCATCTTTTTTATTGAGATCTAAAACTGCTTGTGCAGTTGTCCCACTTCCAGCAAAGCTATCTAGTATTAATGAGTTTCTATCTGTAGAAATATTAAGTATTCTTTCTATCAACCTAGAAGGCTTGGGTGTGTCAAAGGGGTGTGAATTATCATCTATAATTTGTTTAAGCATTTGTTTTGCTTCTTGATTATCTCCAACCTCATCTCTAAACCATAATGTAACAGGTACAGTACCTTGTTGAACGTCTGACAAAAACCGTTTGATTGAAGGTACATTTGAACCATCTTTTCCAAACCAAATTCGGTTTTCATCAATCATTTCTAATAATTTATCTTGAGATACTCTCCAACAATAACCACTTGGAGGATTAACAACTCTTCCTGAAGGTGTAGTTATAGGATAATCTGTATTTATGTTATAAGTTTTTACTGAAAGATCACTTGATTTCCATGGTCCTCGAGAGTCATTATCAAAATTTTTATAACGCTTGTTCTGTGTTTCCGTTCTTGGTAATAAATTTCTATCCCAATTCTCTTTGTTTTTTGAATAGCAAAGAATAAAATCATGCATATCAGATAAATATCTTGCATCATTTTGCGGACTATACTTCTTTTGCCAAATTATATTATTAATAAAGTTTCTTTCACCAAAAATCTCATTGCACATTAACCTGAGATTAGCTTGTTCATTATCATCGATACTAATAAAAACTGCACCATCGTCAGCCAATGGTTTGTGTAGAAGTTTTAGTCGAGGATACATCATACACAACCATTTGTCGTGTCGTGTTAGGTCTTCACCATCTTTACCAACAACTTCTCCCAACCATTTCTTTATTTTAGGATGGTTAACATTGTCGTTATACACCCAACTTTCGTTACCAGTGTTGTATGGAGGGTCAATATATATGCACTTTATTTTACCTTCATATTCGTGTAATAGACTTTTCAAAGCTTCAAGGTAATCACCGTGTATAATTTTGTTTCCGCAGTCGATAGGATTAGTTTGTTCACCTTTATCAGCAGTAAATCCGTACTTGTGTTCCAAAACTCTGTATGGCACATCTTGATGGTGATTAATTACTTTTTCTTTTCCTATCCAATGGAGTGTTGGCATGTTATTGTTGTTCTGTTTTTGTTCATGCAAATATACAAAATTACTGTTACATTAGTTTACAGAATTGAAATGTAATTAACATTGTAATGTGGGAGAATGACAATGTAAACTCAGTAATTCAAAATTATAGAGTATAAATAGCAATGAGCCGATTAGTTCTTTTAATCGGCTCATTATTTTATGTATATTTATTAGCGAACAGGTATCTCAGTTGAAAAACAACAATAATATATGAAAGCTATTTTAGAATTAAAAATAAGAAACAAACTTCAACTTTTCAGCATTTCATTTTATTTTTAACATTTAATTACTTACCTTTGTAAAGTAAATTTTGAAATAGAATATTGTTGCCTATAACATCCAAATTTAAATGTGTATACGAATGTTTAAAGGAAAAGTTGGTTAAATTAGGCGCTTTGCGCAATTAGCCAATATGATGCATAGGAAAAATTTAACACAATAATTATGACAGTAAAAGAGTTCAGAGATTTTTTATATAAAAAGAACTTTAATAAAGTTGCTCTCTATGAACATTTAAAAGCAAATGTCAATTATAATCAAGCTGATAAGATTATCAGAAATACTCGAACTCATCCTTTGACAAAGAAACTTGTTTATGGACAATTGCTTCCTAAAAAATATTCAGACTTAAAAAAGCAGAAGTTACTTTACGTCAAAAACAATGAACTGTCTAACGAGATAAGCTGGACTATCAGACCAATACTTGATAATGCTGAAAAAATAGAGCTGTTTTTAAAATATAGAAAAAGGTTTGAGACGAACTTTTTAAAAGGTAATTATTCCATTTGCAGGGATGTCTTAAAAGACGTTGAGGAAAAAATTTGTGTTTCTCTCTGGTCAATAGAAAATAGATTGATATTGGATGAATATGAAAAAGGAGTAGAAGAGAATTGGAACACAAGGAATAAATATCAACAAACAGAATATGATGCATTTGTAATTGTTTTAACAGACATATTTAGCAGAAAAGCGGAAAAAAAACTTTCGATTTTCAGGTTTACTGATTTTCTAAACAAATGGGAAGAAAATCAAATGGGACAAGAAAGTCTTCCAGATGCTATTAGGGAATATATTAGGTTTAAAACTGCATATTTTAGTCTTAATTATTACAGTAATTATACTGATTTATTGCAACTTGAAAATACATCATCTATTATAGATCGGTACAATATGTTAATCAAAATATTTCAGCATGTTGTAGCAAACCCTAATGACAAGGTTGATTTTTCTGAACTAGAATATTTTATAGAAAAGCTATCTCATAAAATCAATGATATTTCCCTATATCAACTACGGTTGGCTATAAGCCAAAATGAAGTGACACAAGATTATAATACCTTCGTAAATAAAAGCATACTTGAACTTTTGGATAATTACACAACAGGGAAATATTCAACTTGCATTGACCAAGCCTCAGATATTCTAAACAGTGCTCCGAGTAATTTTGAAATTTGGGAAATCTATGTCAAATCGCTAATATTTTCAAACCAAAACTTTATTAAGCCAATTAGTAAAGTTTGTTTGTTAAACTTCGGATTAGAGCAACTATACAATCTATATTCTAAAAATGAAAAAACAAATGAAGCAGTAATTGAATTGTTAAAATTTGGATATACGATAGGCAGTTTCAAAATGAGTTATCAAGTGTTGAATTTAATTTCAAAATCTGTAATTCTTGATAGTAGTATAAATCGAGAATTAGTCGCTGAATTGAACTCTGAGTTTATCAATCCACGTATTTTACCTCACTTAAAAGACAAAAAAAATATTATTAATTGGTTTGACAATTCTTTTCCAAACAGTATAACAGTAAATTTTTTTAAATATTTCAACAACACTTTATCATCAAAAGAAGAGATATCTTTTACTTCAGAAATTCCGAGTCAAAAAAGAGAGCTGTATCAAGCAAGAAAACTGCTATTATCAGAAAAATATAATGATACAATACCATTGTTTGAAAAGATAATTAAAACAAAACCAGAACCACCAATTTTTGAGGAAGTAATCTTTTCTTTGTACACTTCTTATATCAAAGAACAATTCTATGAAAAGGGAATTAAATTATTTGTAGATAGCTATTTGAACAACTCACATATTACAATAAAAATCAAGTCCGAAGAGTTGATAGAAACACTTTTGACAGATAATTTTGAAAAATTACAGTCTATTGAACAATTAATTGAATTGCCTATTTTATTCTTTATTAATCAAAGAGATAGCCAAGAAACCTACTGGGCATTTGAAGAGTTTTTATTAGCAAATAATATTGAAAGACCATCTCAATTATCCTTGAAAAAAGAGTTGCTTGACATACCAAAATATATTTTTCTTTTGAAAAATGTATGCTCCACTGAAGTGTTGTTTCATTCTATATATTTCGACACACCTCTTGAAATTGAGGTAGAAAGAATTAAAATATTTCAGCAACTAATTGAAATAGATGAAAGTAACAAGTCTGAATATTCTAATGAAATATCAAATATAACACAACAAACAGCAATAAGAACAGGGATAAAACAAGTAGAGAACAGCAAAATATTTGTAAATGTTGATAAGTTAAAACAAACTGATACATCATTTTTCAAAGAGGGGTTTAGCCGCTATCTTGAACTTTCAAATTATGTAAAAAAAAATGAATTTAAAAGTTTAGATGAAACATCAAATATTTTTTATGCATTCGTCGATGAAAAATCAGACAAACAAGACATTGCATCAAAAATCAAGTTTAAAGGTAACCCTGCATTTGATACATTCAAAGACCTATTCTGGGACATTAGAGATAGGTTTATTTCGAGTAATGAATATGGCTTAGATGCATATCTAAGTACAAGAATACGACACGGAACACTTCTTAATCAAATAAGAAGCGTATTTGAAAAATTAAACCTTGTAACGTCAAAAGATTCAGAGAGTAAATATATGCCAAATGAGTATTGGAACAACAGTAATGTTGGAGAACATGTAACCCAAGGTATTCAAGAGCTATTAGCGGATTTCTCTCGTAGTATTGATGCTACATCTAACCTAGTTAAAGAGGAATGGATACAAATAAGAACTGAAAAAAAGAACAATGAAATAGAAGCTCTATTTGATTACACTTATAATGAAATGGACTTGTTTAAAATTTATCAAGCTTATGAAGATGTAGATAATTACGAGTCTTTTGTAGAAAAAGTAATCAAGGAGTTGTGGGATAAAACAGAGAAAAATTTAGCAAGTATTCGCTCAATAATATCAAATGATTTAAAAGATAGATTTGTTTCTCATATTACTGAATTACAAAAGGGTATTAGTAATATAGTTAACAAGGCAGAAATTTCGGAGTTGTTTGACAACATCGCAAAAAGCAACACCAATATTTTACAAGAACTTGATACAATTGTACATTGGTTTAGGATTTCAGAAGGCAGTTTTGATACTTCATTCAATATTCGTATGATAATTGATACATGTGTTCAAATTACAAATAATATTTATCCTGTATCAAGAATTACCCCTAATATTGATATTGCGTGCAATTTTAATGTAAGTGGGGATACATTTATTCACTTTATTGACTTAATACGAATTTTATTAGATAATATTGTCCGTCATTCGCAACTACACCCAGATGATTTGGAAACCCAAATTCATATTCACTCTGATGAAAGTAATTTGTTTTTAGAGTTTTCTAATAATTTTTCTGACACTATTGATATTGATGAACTTAATCAAAAACTTGATAAAGTTAAACATAATTGGTCAGATAGAATTGATACAATAATTCGCAAAGAGGGTGGAAGTGGATTTAAAAAAATTAATAAAATCCTTAAATATGATCTCAATCGAGAGTTTTCAGAATTTGATTATGCTATAAGTAATCAAAAAATAAAAATTTCAATATCAATGGATAAAAAAGGAATTGTCTCATGAAAATACTAATAATTGAAGATGATGAGAGTAAGATAAAACAATTAAGTAAGTTCTTAGATGAAAATATTATTAATTGTGATTATCAATACAAAATGTCTTTCCAAAGCGGAATAAGGGAGTTGTTAAAAAACAATTATGACCTAATTCTTTTGGACATGACGATGCCTATGTATGACAAAAGTAAATATGAACATGGAGGCAATACCGAAGCATTTGCAGGAGAAAAAATTTTGAATGAAATGCGTAGAAGAAAAATTAAAGTAAAAACGATTGTTGTTACAATGTTTGAAAGTTTTGGCGAAAACAGTGTATTCACATTAAATGAATTAACTGAAAAGCTTAAAGAGAAATTTGCAGGCACCTTTATTGATAGTGTTTATTATAATGCATCTGAAAATAAATGGTCACAAGAACTTAAAAAATTACTGCAAGATAATTTTGAAAATATTGATTGGCATGTATAATGTTCTAATTGTGGACGATATAAAAGAAAAGCAAGAAAGTATCATAAATGTAATAAATGACATTTCTAACGATTACAATTTAGATATTGCTACGTGCATTATTGATGCAAAACGTTTTTTGATTGCAAAACAGTACGATTTAATGATTTTAGATATACAGTTACCTCAAAGAAATGGAGGAACCCCAATCGAAAAAGGAGGACTTCAATTATTTGATGAGATAAGGGTAAATCGAAGGATTAAAAAACCAATAGAGATTATTGGATTAACAGCATACGAAAATTTACAAAATGAGTTTAATGATATGTGGTCATCTTTACACTATGAAATTAACTCAACTGTATGGAAAGAAAAGCTGAAACAAAAAATAGAATACTCAATTAGCTCAATATCAAATAAACTATCAGAAAATAATACTATAGTCGAAACTGTATTTGTTGAAGGTGTAACAGATAAAGCGATTTTGGAAAAAGCGTTATCGCTGTTTTACCCTCAATTTGTCGATAAAATAAGAATAAAATCAACAAGAAAAGACGGTGGAGCATCTTGGGTACGAAGACAATTAATTAGTTGGGCACAATTGCATCATAAAAGAGATGATAAATACATAAAGGCTGTTGGACTTTTTGATAATGACGATGCAGGACTAAAAGAAATTGATGAAATCAATAGAGTAATACCTACAAATAATTACCAGAGAAAATCCTTTAAAACACTCAAATTAAAATTGGGATATGCAAATCACTTAATTGAGTTAAAAAAGAAAGATATATTCCTACCTATAACACTAGAAGAACTATATCCACCATTTTGTTGGGTATTTGCTGATGATAATGGTTGGTTAACAACAAGAAAAAGCATTAAAACATTAATTAAGGCAGATGCTTTTTGGGAAGATGATAATATTAATACTAAAGATTATTTGACTAAAATTGGTTTGTCTGATGAAGACAGGTTATATTTGAAACAGACAAAAGATAAAAACAAAGAAGATTTCAAAGATTATATTCTACAACTCCCAGATTATCAAATAAAACAAGCCTTGGAAGGTGGAAGGCGAATTTTAGAAGATATTTTTAGAGAATTGGAAATTGAAAAGTAAAAAGTAAAAAATTCAATAGATAATAGTTATAATCAATTAGAAGAGAATTTATATAGATTCGAAAAAATGTGGATAAGTCGATTACTAATTTTTTAACAGAAATAAAAGAATATAACAAATTGCAAACGCAAAGTAGACAAAGTGCTAAAAATGAGCGAAATAACATTTAAAACGCGATTAAACTTCAAGTCAGAAATAAAACGCATACCGTTAACAGCACCTACCCAAAAGGCGAGACTTCGTGTTCAAAAGACTTTTTTGATTAATGAAAGTTCGTTTGCTCCTAACGGAGCTCTTGGGTGGGAGCAATATCCAGCCTACCTCAAGAGACAAGGTGAGGCTTATAAATGAGATCGAAAGATACGCTTCTGATTCATTAGCATTCGCAACAGCATTGAAGTATCAGACTTGCTGATGCAAAAGAGAGAGTGTTATTTATTAAATGTAAATAATTTAATGATATACATCTAAACTCGTAATTTTGCAGTAAATTTACAAAGTATCTTTATGTAAAACAACTTATTATAATAACATAATTTAAATATAAATATGAAATCGCAATTTAAACTTTTAAGCCTAATTTTTTTCATCTCTTTCTCTTTATCTTCAATAAATGCCTCTAATGATAAGGTTTTATTGCTTAAAGCTCACCATTCTAGAGATAATCTTACATTTTTAAATATATGGAGAACTAGTAATAATACATATATTGTGCGTTTTACATACGAGAAAGAACCTGATGAATTTAGACAAACAATCTTGCATCAATCTCAAATAGAAATTAAATGGGATGGTTTTGCTAAGACTATAATATTTAATGAAAGAAAAGACTCTAATTGGACTGTAACACATAGAAATAAGATATACTCTGTAAAGTTTAATGCTTACTTCTCATCTATTGGTGATTATATAACAGTTGACTATACCCCTATATATATTAATGAAAAACTCTTTGATCAGATTTAAATTGGTAAATATTAATAGCAAAAAGTCGCTCGCTTCGATTTTCGACTCGGTGTGTTGTGAGCATTTGTAGTGGTCGTATCTTTGTGTCGGCAATTGGTATAAAGCTTTTAAAACAAATAAAATGAAAGCAGCTGCATTAGAAAACAAGTTTCCTCTATTTTGCAGTGGAACAAGGCTGCATTATAAGCAAAGATGCGTCAATGCATTTAAAAATTTCAATATCCCATGCACTAATTTAATTGATTTATAATTAAGTATAAAATCAATGATAATAATTCGATAAACAGCATAACATCATGTCAAGACTTGTGTCCTAAGAAGACTTTGTTAGTCGTTATATGCCTATATAAGATATTAAACTTGAATCATTAATTTCATAAACTAAAAACTATATGATTAAAAAAAAAATCTTATAGCTCGTATAATATTGATAAGCCATCACACCAGTTCATATATTGTCTGTATTGTATAGTCGTAGTATACAATAAAGAAGTATTTTAAACTAATTTCATTTTCAACAAAAAAATAACGCTGAAAAAGTTTGATATAATAAAACTGAGAATATAATCTTTGCAGTTCATAAAAAAAACCAGTTGTATAGTATGAGTATAGATAACAGAGATAAATTAAACCAACTTTTAAAATATTGGAGCCCTGGAATTCTTTTCTTTTCTTCCTGGCTAAATAGAAATGAATATTCTAATCAGTTAATGCAACAATATCGTAAATCAGGATGGTTTTCATCGCTGGCCAAAGAGGTTACCTAACTTTTCAAAATGCACTTTTTATATCTATAATCGTTATGTTTAACATTAAATATAACTTTGTTCACTAAATCTGTTTGTTCACGTTACGTGAACAGTGTATATTTGTGAACAAATGAAGAATGAAATTGTACATATCGCTCTTAAGAACCTTCAAATAGAAACAGGGATTGAAGGTAAATGGCATAATACCGTAACTTTAAATGATAGGTTGAAGCTTGATGGTGAACTGAATTTAGAAATAAATAAAGATAATTATTTATTTACAGTAGATGTTAAGAATGAAGTCCGTCCACATCAATTACATCAGATAGAACTTTATCATAAGGATTATGATGATTTTCTATTGATAGCTAATCATATTTTTCCAAGAGTTAAAGAAATTGTAATTAGCAAATAAAACTCCTCATATTTTAGCAATTACATTTCCCCACTTTGTTAAATGTTTTATAGTTTTCTCAGGATTGAAGGTGAGATGTTTTGTCACGAAGCGCAAGCGAAGTGACAAAA
>JAQVZQ010000091.1 GCA_028708095.1 Dysgonamonadaceae bacterium | reverse complement strand
GACAACGTTGAGCTTCGATCATTGCCTGTTCTGCAGTTAGTCCTAAATTCACCTCTTCGTAATTTTGACTCCTAACTTGCGGATCGAGCGAATTCATTTTAACCCGTGTAAGTTGTGTGCGATCTTTATTTTTCAAAGTCTTTCTTAAATCTTCGCGCCACGAGGCTGAACGTTCATTTTTTAAATATTCTTGTGAAGGCATTTGTTGTATATGAAATAGTTATAAGTAGTAATAGTAAGTTGAGACTTAATTCTTGTAATAATTCGGATTTAACAAGAAGTGAGTTATGAGTTGTTGATTTGTGAATAGCTATGTAAAAACAAGAGTAATGTTAGACATTAAACAACGTCGAAAATGCAGTCTTTCTCATTTATTGAAAAGATTAATTATATGCGTTCAGTCTCATCAACATTTCATCAAAATCCACCTGATGAGCATCAAACTCAGGACCATCAACACACACAAATTTTGTTTTACCACCAACAGTCACCCTGCATGCTCCACACATTCCGGTGCCATCTACCATTATAGTATTGAGTGAAGCAATGGTTGGGATATCGTATTTTTTAGTCAATAGCGATACAAACTTCATCATTATAGCTGGCCCAATGGTCAAGCATAAATCAACTTTTTCTCGTTTAATCACTTTCTCAATTCCATCTGTTATCAATCCTTTATCTCCATAAGAGCCATCGTCGGTCATAATAACAATTTCAGTGGCAAACTTTTTTATCTGATCTTCAAGTATCACCAACTCTTTAGTTCGTGCAGCCATTATTGCAATTACTTTGTTTCCAGCTATGCTCATAGCTTCAATAATAGGTAGCATGGGAGCTACTCCTACACCACCTGCAGCACAAACTACTGTTCCAAAATTGTCAATATGTGTGGCTTTGCCCAATGGTCCTACCAAATCAGTTATATAATCACCCACCTCTAAATCGCATACTTTTTGTGACGATTCACCCACACGTTGTATCACAAGGGTAATTGTTCCTTTTTTTATGTTTGATGAAGCAATTGTGTAAGGTACCCGTTCTCCTTTTTTACCAACACGTACTATTACAAAATGACCAGCTCTGCGACTCTTGGCAATTAATGGTGCTTCAACTTCGAGTTTGACTACTTTTTCCGATAGATATTCTTTTCCAACGATCTTATTCATAAATAAGATATTTTTTTGATTGATTGATTTCTTACGAATACAAAATTACGTAAATTTTGATGACTATAGAATTTTATATGGATATTTTCTTTTAAAATGAGCGTCAAACTTTGTTCAAGATGAGGTTGCCATTGAGTAATAAGTATGAATCTCGAAGTAATATCAATGTTTATAATCAACGTTCAGTTTATTTTAATTAGCTTTGTGCCCGATTTAAATACTCAGTATGTTTGTCGACGATAAATTGATTTATTTATTACATGTTAGAAGCAATAATAATTACACCGGTTAAAGATTCACTTCAGACTGTAAGGTTAACAGTAAAAGCATTAGCCGAAACTAAAGCAAATATCCAATACTATGTTTTCAATGACTTTAGTCAGCCAGCAACAAAAATATTTTTAGAATCTAAAAAAGATACTTTTGGTTTTAATCTTATTCACTTAGAAGATATTACCTCGAATCCATCTCCAAACTATAAATTAGTATTAGAGATTGCACAAAAAAAGGCATTAGAAAAAGAATGCCCTTTGATAATTGTTGAATCTGATGTGATTGTGAAACCTGACACCATTCCTACATTACTAAAAATTGCTCATGAAAGAAAAGATGCGGGCTTGGTGGGTGCTATCACTGTAGATAAATTAGGGCATTACAACTTTCCTTATGCCTATGAGAAAGAAAAAAATGACGACACAATAATCACCTCACATAGTTTAAGCTTTTGTTGTACACTCATCACGCACGATTTTTTGAGTAAATATAATTTTAAATCACTTTCAAATAGTAAAGATTGGTTTGACGTACACATCAGTAAAACATCTAGAAGCTTGGGCTTCAAAAACTATTTGGTAAAGGGAGCAGAAGTTTTGCATACCCCTCATTCAAGTAGACCTTGGAAGAATTTAAAATACAAAAATCCTGTTCTCTATTATATAAAGAAGATGTTTTCGAAAAGAGATGAAATTTGAAATGATTGACTTAATATTGTGATAATCCTGTTATGCCTATAATTAAAAAAATACATGAGCACATCATTCATTTTTTTATCCAATTTCTTGCATTAGATGGCAACGTCTCACCACCATCTTTCTCTCCCTCCTTTTTATCACTGTTAGTTAACTTAGAAATATGTTGAAGCGATTAAATCTATAACAAGACCCATTGCGGATTGATGAAAGAGTAATAAATGTGCGAGTGGAATTCTTGTCATCTAACGATTTGTCACATATTTAATATTTACACAATTATTTTTATTGCACTTTCTGTCAATGTCTGCAATTTTGTCAGTAAATGATCCTCATATACCTGTTTTAGCAGAAATAAATTGAATAAAACGTTTTGGCACAGATTTAGCTATATAGTATTTAGAAAATCGATCATTCAGAATTTATTCATATTGAATGATTACAAAATTAATATATTAACTAATTTATAATTACAAAAGACATGAACATCAAACCATTGGCAGACAGAGTGCTCGTGAAGCCTGCTGCAGCAGTAGAAAAAACAGTTAGTGGAATCATAATTCCCGATACAGCAAAAGAAAAACCTTTAAAAGGTGAAGTAGTAGCAACAGGTGACGGAACCAAAGACGAGAAAATGATCGTTAAAAAAGGTGACGAAGTGCTTTTTGGTAAATATGCAGGCACTGAATTAGAAGTAGATGGCGAAACATTAATGATTATGCGCCAATCTGACATTTTAGCAATTTATGAATAAGTAATAGTAACGTAAAATATATTAGAATAAATTATTATGGCAAAAGATATTAAATTTGAAATGGAAGCTCGCGACCTTTTGAAAAAAGGGGTAGATGCGTTGGCTGATGCAGTTAAGATAACATTAGGACCTAAAGGTCGCAATGTAATTATTGACAAAATGTATGGCGCACCTCAAATAACAAAAGATGGTGTAACCGTTGCAAAAGAAATTGAGTTGGACGATAAGTTCCAAAACATGGGTGCTCAACTTGTGAAAGAAGTTGCATCAAAAACTAACGATGACGCAGGAGACGGAACCACAACTGCAACTATTTTGGCACAATCCATTATTGGAGTTGGACTGAAAAACGTTACGGCTGGAGCAAATCCAATGGATTTGAAACGCGGAATTGATTTAGCAGTTGCTAAGGTTGTAGAAAATATTCATTCACAATCAACAGCTGTTGGTGACGATCTTAAGAAAATTGAGAACGTTGCTAAGATTTCTGCAAACGGTGACGAAAATATTGGTCGTTTGATTGCAGAAGCAATGCAAAAAGTAAGCAAAGAAGGTGTTATAACAGTTGAAGAAGCAAAAGGTACTGAAACATATGTTGACGTAGTGGAAGGTATGCAATTTGACCGTGGTTACATTTCTCCATACTTTGTTACCGATACAGAAAAAATGGAAGTAGAGTTTGAAAGTCCATTAATTCTTATTCACGACAAAAAAATATCAACCCTCAAAGATATGCTTCCAATATTGGAGCAGGCAGTACAAAGTGGCAAGCCTCTATTGATTATTGCGGAAGATATTGACTCAGAAGCATTGACTACTTTAGTAGTTAACCGTTTGCGTGGTTCGTTGAAGATTGCTGCTGTTAAAGCACCAGGATTTGGTGACAGAAGAAAAGAGATGTTGGAAGACATTGCTATTCTAACAGGTGGTATCGTTATTTCGGAAGAAAAAGGACTTGCTTTAGAAACTGCAACACTTGAAATGTTAGGAAGTGCTGACAAAGTAACTATTGACAAAGACAACACAATTATTGTAAACGGTGCAGGCGAGAAAGAGGCAATCGATAACAGGGTTTCTCAATTACGTAGACAAATAGACTCAACTACTTCTGATTACGATCGCGAGAAATTGCAAGAACGTTTAGCTAAACTTGCTGGTGGAGTAGCTGTACTTTATGTAGGTGCTGCTTCTGAAGTGGAAATGAAAGAAAAGAAAGACCGTGTTGAAGATGCTCTTTCTGCAACTCGTGCTGCTGTTGAAGAAGGCACAGTTCCAGGAGGTGGTGTTGCTTACATCAGAGCCATAGCTGCATTAGATAACCTAAAAGGTGAAAATGATGATGAAACAACAGGTATCGAAATTATCAAACGTGCACTTGAAGAGCCATTGCGCCAAATTGTTGCAAACAGTGGAAGAGAAGGGGCTGTAGTTGTTCAAAAAGTTCGCGAAGGAAAAGCAGACTTTGGGTACAATGCTCGCACAAATAATTACGAAAACTTATATGAAACAGGTGTAATAGATCCTACTAAAGTAGCACGTATTGCACTTGAAAATGCTGCGTCAATTGCAGGCATGTTCTTGACAACAGAATGTGTTATCACCGATAAGAAAGAAGAAAACCCTGCTCCACAAATGCCAATGGGTGGAGGCGGAATGGGTGGAGGAATGGGTGGAATGATGTAATCTGGAGCTAAAAAGTTTAAAGACAGAATACATTTCTAACCTATTTTCAGATAGGAGCGTACAACGAGATTACACGAAAAGTGTGTTAAGTTGTACGCTTTTTTTATTTAAAGAAACAGAAAAGTAATAGTTTCTGTTTTGTGTGGTGTATTTACCTACAATTTGTAAATAAGATATGAAAAATTCATTGCAAACTAATGTCACATAGCAACAATATTGTTTTTAATAATCAACATAAATGTTGATTATTAATTGTATTTTTGCAGTTCATATTAACGTTATTCTATTATATCACTAATAAATTAAAGTTCACTATTTATGATTAAAAAAATCAGGTTTTTTTTAGTAGCACTCATTATTTCATCAGCTACTATAATACAAGCACAAGTAACCACATCCAGTATGAGTGGGCGTGTTACTGATAATGAAAAAGAACCGCTTATTGGAGCTACAATTGTAGCAAAGCACCTACCAACTGGTACTGTGTACGGAACTGTAGCTCGCAACGATGGAAGTTATAACTTACCTAATATGCGAATTGGTGGACCATATACTATTGAAGTATCATATATTGGTTATCGAAAAAATCAGTATGATAATATTAGTCTATCATTAGGTCAAGACATGACTTTAAATGCGCAGTTGAAGGAAGACACTCAGATATTGGGAGAAGTAATTATCATTTCGGAAAGAAATCCAATTTTCTCTTCCAATAGAACTGGCGCACAAGAAGTAATAACAAGAGATCAAATGGATAAACTTCCAACAGTTAATCGTTCTTTATCTGATTTCACTAAACTAACGCCAATGAGTAGTGGGGGTAATTTTGGAGGGGCATCTTATCGTTTTAATAATGTTACTGTAGATGGAGCTTCTTTTAATAACTCATTCGGATTAAGCTCATCTTTAGGAGCATCTGGTGTAGAGCCAATCTCTCTAGAAGCACTAGAACAGGTGCAAGTTATGATTGCTCCTTATGACGTGCGCAACGGTGGGTTTACTGGTGCAGGAATTAACTCTGTAACTAAAACAGGAACTAATACTTTTAACGCCTCTGCTTATACTTATGTAAAAAGCCCTAGCATGATGGGATACAGGATGAAAGATGAAGTATTGAATGTTGCTGAATTTTCTAACAAACAGTATGGTATTAGTCTCTCTGGCCCAATTATTAAAGACAAATTGTTCTTTTATTTGAACGGTGAAATTGATAGACAAGAAAACCCTATAACTTATACAACTGCTAACTCTGCCGTTAAAGCTTCAGATTTACAAGGTTTATCTACGTTTTTAGGTAAGGAACTAAATTACAATCCTGGATCTTATGATCTTACAAAAAGGAACACAGAAGCAGACAGATTAACTGCTCGTTTGGATTGGAATATAAACCCTAAAAACGTATTGAGTTTAAAATATTATTATTTAAAATCCTTTAATACAAACAATCCAAGTACATCAGGCACTCCACTAAACGGAAGAGGTCCTAACGAATATGCTATTCCATTTACATCAAGTTTTTATCGCACCAACAATAACTTTAATATTATTATGGCCGATTTAAACTCTGTTATCAATGATAGAATGAGCAACTATTTTAAAATAGGCTATTCTAGATTGAGAGATTTCAGAGATATGGATGGTGGATTTTTCCCTCAAGTAGATATTCTGAATGGTGATGCAACAAACCTAATGGCATATACAACATTTGGTACAGAAGCAAACTCATATAACAACCAATTGGATACTGATATTTGGCAAATTCAAGATAACTTTATTATCAACGCAAACAATCACCAAATCACTATAGGTACTCAAAGTGATTACCGTCAGTTCAAAAATGGATTTGCGCAAAACTACCCTGGTTCATGGGTGTTTTCATCTATTGATGATTTCAAATTTAACGTGTTGGCTACAAAAGATTATTTGGCAACAAACAATGGGAATATTCAAGGATTTGATATTTCTGCATATAACCCAGCAAATTTTGGTGGTTTGAATCCTATTAATGGTGGTGTTACCAATGATGCTGGAACTGGATTCACAAGCTATTCTCAACGATATGCAATTGGTGAAACATTCCCTTTTGCAATGGTTGATGTATTGCAATTAGGTTTTTATATACAAGATAAATGGACTATCAATGATCAATTGAACGTAACATTTGGTTTACGTGCAGATATTCCAATTTTTACTACAGATCTTCCAGTAAATGATAGGGTAGCTAATGAAACTTACAGGGACGGAATAAAAATTGATGTTTCTAAATATCCTAGTGCAAAAGTACAATGGTCTCCTCGTTTAGGATTTAATTATAAACCAATGGAAGATGGGTCATTGCAACTACGCGGTGGCACAGGTCTTTTCACTGGAACACCTCCTTATGTTTGGTTGAGCAATCAAGCTGGAAATAATGGTGTGTTGTTTGGTAATCTTGAAGTAAAAGGAGCTGATAAAAAGACTTTAGGCTTTACTGGAAATATGGATACTTACAAACCTGCAAGTGGTTCTCCAACAAGAGCTGACATTGCAATAACAGATCCTGACTTTAAATATCCACAATTATTGAAGAGCAATTTTGCTGCCGATTATCGTTTCTTAGACGGATGGACAGCTACACTTGAAGTGCTTCACTCAAAAGACCTCAATGCTATTTATCATGACAACATTGGTCTAGTTCGTACTGACAAATTTGTAAATGATGGATCAGATAATCCTGCTCGACCATTATATGATGGCAATTATAGCGATCAACCTGGTAATGACAAAGCTGCTTACAATGTGGTAATGCTTCGCAATACAAACAAAGGATACTCTTTGTTTACCACTTTGCAATTGCAAAAATCGTTTAACAGAGGTACTCTAAAAGGATTATCGTTAAATGGTTCTTACACTATGGGGAAAGCAAAAGGTGTTACTGACGGAACTTCATCTGTTGCAACATCGGCTTGGAAGTATCGTCCTGCTCTTGATGCAAACACAGAAGAGTTAGGATATAGTGCTGGCTCATTTGATGGTAGAATTCTATTATCTGCAAGTTATACAGCAGAATGGAGTGAAAATGCATCTACCAACTTTGGTCTAGTTTATCAACGTTACCGACCTTTCCGATATTCATATACTTATAACGGTGATGCTAACGGCGATCGTCAATCAGCTAATGATCTTATATATATACCACGCACTTTAAACGAGGTGAAAGATAACCTATTAGCAACTGGATTTGATTCACAACAAGCGGCATGGGAAGCAATGGATAGCTTTATTGAACAAGATCCATATTTGAGTAAAAATCGTGGTGAATATGCAGAAAGAAACGGTGCAGTGGCTCCTTTTGCAAATCAACTGGATGTAAGTATCTCTCACGATCTTAAATTCTTGCAAAACAACGGTCGCACACATACCTTGCGTTTTAGCTTTGATATTGCCAACTTCCTTAACTTGTTGAACAGAGATTGGGGTGTTCAACAAACCACTGTTTTGGGCAACCAACAATATCAATTTTTGACAGTTGATAGAAATCAAGCACCTAGCGCAGCTAATAATAATACTTTGAAATACAGTATGAATAAAACTCTTACTGAAACTTTCAAAGATTATTACGGAAATAGCTCTCGCTGGCAAATGCAATTTGGTATAAAATACTTCTTCTAGAAAAAAGAAGATATACTTTCTTATATAAAAAGCATGACAACTCATTTTGTCATGCTTTTTTTATGCTCCAATATGAATCAATTACCAAAATGGGATAAAAATAGGCTATATGGTGACAATATGTAGTATTTTATGCATAAAAATCATACAAAACGTTTCACAACATTGCAAAACATTGATGTTTTGTACTGTTTGTAAATGTAAACTATGCATAACATCAATGTTTTGACATGCTTGGAAATATAAACTATACATAACATCAATGTTATGCTATATTTGCAAATATAAAGTATACGGAACAATGATGCGATGCTATATTTTGAAATTAAAAGTAACCATCTCAACGATGTTTTGCTATGTTTTGAAATATAAACTAGCCATTACATAGATGTTATGCTATGTTTATACTCCAATTCAGTAGTTTCTGTTAAAACTAATGGCTATATTTGCAAGCAGAGCATAATTAATTTACAAAAACCTGTAGCTATGAATGTAAAACTACACCATTTAGAGAGGTTATCGCGTTGGGAACTCTTCCAATTAGTGTTTGATGCATTGACTTTTATTGACACTCATTCGCAAGAAATGCCCCAGTCATTTACCAACAAGGCTGAAGAGTTGCGCACTATCTTTGATATTTATGATGTAGAGATGGCGCTTGAGCGTAAGATACCTACAAGCGAGGTTTTTGAGGCAGAGCAGTTGCGCGACTATGATGTGCGCAAAATATATAACCTTATCTACGACTATTCCGACTACAGATACGACAAGCAAATAGAGAAAGCAGCCCAAGCTTTGATAGCTGTTTTTAAGCCCTATGGTACTGGCAGCAGTATATCGCGAATGCCACAAGAAGAACAGACAGCTGTGCTCATCAATCTATTGCAAGATTTGGACCGAGAGGCCACACAACAACACATTGCAACACTCCGTTTGACAACGGCAGTGGAGGCACTCTCACACAGCAACAATTATTTTATACAATCGCAACACATTCGCCACAAACAAGAAGCAAGATATGTAACTGGTGTGGTGAAAGCTGTACGAAAAGATTTGACTAAACATTTTTTGGAGTTTGCCGATGTAGTTAACGCACTGGCTACTATAGAAGGGCAAGAGAAGTATGCTGAGCTGAAAAAAATTATAAACGAATTGATCAAAAAATATGTAACAACTGCCTGGAAACGAAAACGGAAAAAGGTGGTTGAGGATTGAAGAATATTGCAGTGATAGAATATTCTTTCAATATAAAAACCCGTAAAACATGAAATGTTACATTTCTTGTTTTGCGGGTTAAAGTTATTAATCTATCAGAGACGATAGACAATGCCTATCAATAAATCAACTTGAAATTATCTACTAATAACTTGCTACCTGGTGCTCCAATAAAGTAGTCACCTTGATAACTGGATGTAAACACTACAAGAATGTGTGTCGGTTTATCAGTGGTAATGTCTCCCCAAGTAGCCTCTAGCATTTTAGTAGGATCAGTAACTGTTGGGTTACCATCGTGACCATATTTTAATACATGCTTTGCATATTCTTCGATACCTTCAGGTGCTTTACCTTGTGCATATTTAATATCTACCTTTTGAGTTTTCCAATCCGCTTGCTCTTCTCCGCTTCTAAACCATCCTACTCCTAAGCGTTTTACATTTTTTCCTTCTCGTTTTTCAAGAATTAGGTACATGTCCATGGCATCTTTGCCTTCAACAGTGTTTAGCTTTCCATCAAGCATCTCTTCAGCTGGGCTGTATTTATAATCTACCTCAAAAGCTATGGGTGTTTGTGTATATGGAACACCAAAAACAGGGTGTGCATTTGTTACAATTCCAATTTCGAATCTACCAGTAAAAATACTTCCTGCAGCTACTCCTTTTCCTCCAAAGGCTGCTGCCAATTGACCCATATTCTGTGTGGCAAGTTCTGCAGCATTTTCACCATTAGACCTCTTGTATGGTAATGAAGGTAAAACAGCATTTGCACCTAATGCAATGGCAAATCCAGCACCTTGATTACCAGTAGCCCATGTTTTACTGTCTTTGTCAAGTCCAATGTCGATATATTTAGTTTCTCCATGTTCAGCATCGTGCCATAACTCGAAACTACTGTTTGGAAGTTGCAAGTCGCCTCCATCGCCTCCACGGAGTACAGTTACGTAATATACTTTTGTACTGCCATCTTCAGCTGTTACTGTATATGCTACTGGTTGAGAGAAATCTTGTTTCTCACCAACTTTGGGAGAAACTGTAGCAAAGTCAGATACTTTTATGCTTGATGCACTCAGGTTAGTTAGATTAAACAAATAAACATCCTCAGGTACTGTCACATTGATGATAGTATCATCTGTTATTTTTGTATTTCCGACTTGCTCCTCTAACTGAAATTCCAGAATTTCCTTATCAGATAATTGTCCAAAATGGTCTTCTGTAGAGCATCCAGCTAATAAAACTCCTATTAGGAATAGGTAACCAAATAATTTTTTGTTCATGATTGTATTTTAAAAGTAATATGAGAAACCAAAACCTAATTTTAAAAGATCAAACTTTAGATTAAGGTCTGTCGATTTGTTTCGTGTGTTTTCTTTACGATTGCTTTCTGATGGTGGATTGTTTTCGGGATATTTATAATTCACATCTTCTTTAGAGTTTGAAAATCCCAAAACACCCATGTTTAAATCAAAGGCGAAATTATCTGTCAAGAATATTAAAATTCCAGGTCTTATTGTCAATCCCATACTATGCTTTACAGCATATTGACGCTCCAATATATCACTAATGTATGTTTCGGATGGACCACTCTTGTACCCATAAAATAATTCAGTTTGATTGGTTACAAAAAAGACATTATTACTCGAAACTGGTATGTGATTTTTGATAAAACCCACAAACCCATAGCTTCTGCTGAAGTTGCGAATGTCTCTTTTATAAGAGTTATTTAAAAGATTGGCTACCAACTCAGTTTTATCTTCACCTATCTGAAGTCCTAAACCTACACTTAGGTTCTCTTTAAAAAAGTATGATCCCTCTAATCGAAAATTAAAGGCGCGTTGGTTAAAGTCTTCAACATCCACAACCAATAAGTCGATGTCGGAATAACTATTTGATTTTGCAGATAATGTTCCACCCAATAACCAAGTTCCTTTCACTAATTGTTTGCCAACAGAATGTGCAACTGTTATCGGTTTTTCTTCATTACCAGACAACTCAGATTTGTTATCAGCAAATGATAAATTAATAAACAATGCTCCGCAGAGGAGTATAAGAAGTGATTTTTTCATATAAATTTTATTTAGCGACAAAGGTAGATAAACATGTCGTTAACATTTGGTATATAAGCTTAAAGTAAGCAACACTCACGAGCTGAAACATTTTACTGGTAACAGTTTGATACAATTGGCTTCAAATAAATAGCATAATGTTTTAATTTCAGAACTCCTGACCCGATAAACTCTATCTGTCTTATTTAAAGAATCTAATCGATTTTCATATCGCAAATTAAAAATGTCGTACTTTTGCAAAAAAAACAATGCAAACACAACTTCCATTTTTCCCA
>JAQVZQ010000421.1 GCA_028708095.1 Dysgonamonadaceae bacterium | reverse complement strand
CCCAATTATAATTATACCGTCATATTCGGCTGTTTCGATTAAGTCTTTCTCCTTTTGGGTCATAATAATTCATTTTATAGGATTTGAGTTCTTTCACAGATAATATTTAACCGAAAAGTGTTTTCGTTTCAGAACTTCCAGTTTTCCTTTTGTTACTATTCCGAGGCCTTGAGGTTTTATATTTTTTAATAAACTCTTTTAGCGCATCGTCATTGAAGTTATTGGCACGATTCATAATTCGAGATATCAGGTTATCCTCACTCATAAAAATCAAACGTAAGAATGGCGTGTTTTTCTGGTTGAAAAGATCTGTGAATTGTTCAACAAATGCGTTATAAACTTCCTCATAAGGTGCGGTTAAAATTGTATTTGCAACAATTACGATGGAAACCTCATTGTCCAGGTTACTTCTTCTTGCGTATGCTCCCATGTTTCCTAATGCTTGAAAAAGATATTGGGTATCACCGGTAAAACCATCCGTGAAATAAACTTCTTTTCCATAGAAACCATCTGAATACCCGGCATTAGAGACGGATATCATTAAATTAAGTCCTTCAGGTGTAATCTTTATCTTTTCAGCCATATATAGAGTCGTATTAATTACTTAATATTATCCAAAATCTGATAGAGTTGTGAATGGTCAAGTATCACAATATCGCAACCATCATCCTTTAATTGAAGCACCTTGCTTAATTTTGAAGGGCCACAATCATTCCCTGCAATAAAAATATTGGTTTTTCTTGAAATGGATGTGTTGATATCGGCTCCATATTTTTTTAGCAACAATGCCAGATCTTCTCTAAAAGGATATCGATCAAAGACACCTGATATAACCACTTTATTATCATAGAAGTAATTGTTTTTATTCTCTACAATGCTCAAATCCTGTATCTTTACCTCTGAAGATAAGATTCTAGTTCCATCATTGTATTGAGGAATAATCGTTTTCTTTTTACGTACCCTTTCAGGGTAAACTATACTGTTTGGATCTACACCGTCCAGTAAGTGTGCCAGGAAAATTTTTGCACACACTTCAGCATCACATAGAGCATTATGAGCATTCTCTAAATCAATCCCAATTGCACTGGCAACTTCAGAAAGCTTCCTGTCGTTATAAAGCCTACAGGTACAACGCGTGCCAAGAATTGGCACATAATCTAGATTATAGTATTCAATTACTTTAAATAGAACATCAAGATCAAAACTAGTGTTGTGAGCAACAACTAACTCACATCTTAAGTATTCCTTGATTTCAGACCAAAGTTCAGGGAATTCTTTACAATCCTTTGTGTCATTAGGTGTAATCTTATGAACTCTTATACAGGCCTGACTGTACTTATTTTCAGGTGGTTTAATGAGGAATTCTCTTCTTTCAGTTATCTCTCCATTTCGGACAACTACAATACCCATCTGACATGGGAATCTAGTAGTATTTGCAGTTTCAAAGTCAATGGCGACAAAATTGCATTTGTTCATGGTAATAAATAAAAGGAAATACTTTAATAATACTATTGAGAGTGATGTGTTTAAAAAAAACAGCACTGTTCCTTAACGCTCAGCTATCTTCCATGGCAGTTTTTATATTTTTTGCCACTTCCACAAAAACAGGGGTCATTTCTTTGTATTTTCTCATCTTTAACAACTGGAGTATGCATTCTCTTAACTTCATCGTTAAATTCATCTACAAAGTCAAAATCATGTGTTGAAGGTATTTGAAATGTAAATGTGGTTTTTGAATCTTTATTACTTATGGAGAAATCCCCACGCATTATTACATCCATTCCTATTAAAACATCAAAACCATTAAGTTTACCTTCGGTAACTTTAAGTGTATGTAATGCAACCCCGTTTGGCAATCTGATATTAATAAGGTAAGTATTAACAAGGCATTCACCATTGGCATGATAAGTATTTATAACACCTGTAGGAATGAGACCTATTTGCTCAACAACTCTTTTTGTAATAACTGTTCCGGTTGCACCAGTATCCCATAGCCCTGTATAATGCACAAATTCTGGATGGGGCTTTTTCTCTATTTCCGGATTAAAGGATTCACACACAAAGCAATCAGTGATTAACATGTTTGTTAATCCATCATATTTTTGAGTGAATGATTTTGCTTGTAAGACAGACATGGTATTAGAAAAGCGTGTGAACCGACTATGCAAAAGCTACTCGAGAGTGAAATGTTTGTGTGTATGCATCATTTCCGGGTGTGCATAGTTGAATTAAAAAATTTCCCAATCCAAATTTTTTTGAAGCTTCAAAGAGTGCTATGTCCTCGGAATCATAAACACCAACAATTTCTTTGTCCTTGATTACGAGAATCTTTCCATTATATCTGTTAACCAAATCTTGCTGGTTCTTAAGATACCATTCAAATTGTTCTTTGAGATTCATAAATCACCAAACTTTATTCTGTAAAGTCCCACAAAAGTATAAATAACACATCTACTAAAAAAATAATGTGCAAATATTTAACTATGTTTTATAGCATATAACAAGAACAAACCCGAAACATAATGTTTCGGGTAGTGAGAATTTTGGATGTTAAAACGTTATATAAATGTAGAATTAGGGGTTCTTTTTTGCCTCAAAACTGTCATATCCTTCCCGGTTAAACATCATGGTCCAACCAATGCTGTTCATCTCCGGAGCAATGAATGGCAAAAAAGTGTGTTTATTGGAGATGTTTTTTAACCACGGGTGCTCTCTTTGATCGACAATCATTTTATTACGAATAAGCGTGAGATCATCCAATGTGTGTGAGAATGCGAGTGCCTGTTCTATTAAATCTGCAGAAAAGCTTTTTACTCTGTATGCAACGGTGATGGCCAAACT
>JAQVZQ010000090.1 GCA_028708095.1 Dysgonamonadaceae bacterium | reverse complement strand
TTGTCACTTCGCTTGCGCTTCGTGACAAAACATCTCACCTTCAATCCTGAGAAAACTATAAAACATTTAACAAAGTGGGGAAATGTAATTGCTAAAATATGAGGAGTTTTATTTGCTAATTACACAAGTGTGTGTTTTATATCAGTCCTAAATCAATTTCAGGCTATGATTGATTACATTGACTATTAGAATGAAGTCATATGAGTGTTTACACATTGTTCGTATACAATATGGAGCACATTCAATAGTGATGAATGTTTCATTGATGTGATTATGATACCTTATATTTCAAGTAATTATATTACACATGTCGAAGAAGCATGTTACTCTCTTACTTTAAGAATATTATTATCCTAATTAATAGCATAGACAAACAATAAACAGCTTTTTATCAAAGTAAAATGTTTATTGCAAATAATATTTCAGCAAAACACCCTTAGAGTATTAGTCTCGAAAGAGGAGTGTTTGTACTCAAAACTTAATGTTAGGTCTGAGACTTCTCTTTATTGAGAATTATTACTAAAGTATAGAACATCAATTATAAAACTAAGAAATCCATTAAACTATCTCGGTTTTCTCTTTTTTAAAGAATATGTTTTGAAAGGAGAATCAGAATTAGATGTTGAAATATTCTTTATATCTGTTATATAGATGTCCTGCCTGCAGATAAGATGACTGAGGGCTCATAAAGTGTGCAAACTCAAATGTAATAGCTTTTTCATATCCAACACGTTTTGCTGCCTCTAATTTCATACGAAGTTTATCAAATTTAATAGGTAAAAATTTGATAGGCATATCACGATCGAATGTTTCAGCATTAGTCCAACACTCCATATTATATCTGTCTGCCAATTTTTTATTTACTTCGAAGAATGCATCTAACTCATCATAATCAATGTGCCCGTCTTGAAAAGCACAAGCATCTACAACATCGTGAATCCCGTCAAAAATCTCATCCCATTCTTTTTCATGCTGTTGAACTGAAACGGACTCCTCTCTACTGATTAAATCTGATGTTCCCATCACAGCTTTTTTGCCATCTATCCATGGAGAGATAAAAGTAGGTAATCCGTTTGAGACATCCTTACATTGTTTTCCCATAGCATGGAAAGTTTCGATAGCTCCTTTAGTAGCACGGCTTATCTCACCACTTAAATACCATCCACCAAAACTATTGAACTTACTCCCGTAATTTTCCCACACCTCATCAATTACATATTTATTATCTTCAATTTCGTGAGACATATCTCCTGTTGCCCAATAATGACCCGAATCATATAATCCAAAATAGAACTTCATGCCATATTTATCAGCGAGTCTCAAGTACATATCTACTAAATCAACCGATGGCATGTAGCAACCTTTCTTAAGTAAATATTCGGATGGATAAGTAATAAATTTATGGTAACCAGAACGAATCATGATTACAGTATCGATACCAATGGCTTTCATATACTGAAAATCTAAATCCCATTCTGCTTCACCCCAATTTTGGTGGGGTATATCGTGGGATATTTCATCAAGGAAAGCACCAGTTAGTTGCAATCCTTGTCCTTTGGGAACAATCAACTTACTTTGCAATGAATTATCTTTCTTAATTGCAGTTACTGGCAAGGATTTTTGTTCATTATCATTGACACAGCTTAATAAATTTGGCAGTGTCACTACGGAGGCTCCTGCCAATGTTGCTTTTTTTATAAAATCTCTTCTGTTATTTGTTCTCATATGATTATTCTTTTAAAATTTTCTTTATTTGTATGATTCTAAAGCAGACATTTAATTTACTCATTTATAATACAATGATTATAAATGAGTGTTGCATAAAAACCTATTTAACATGATTTCTTATATATTTGTGTAAAGGTATATATAACTTTATTAAATTCGCATTCAAATAATACACAAGTAAAAATAAAAACTTCATGAATAACATAAGAAGATGGAAAACAAAATAAAAGATTTTTTAGAAAAATGGATTAAATTTGAAATATATGAGACAGACGTTGAAAGTATTTATCAAATATATTCAGGTATATCTAAAAATGGAGTAAAGGTAGATTTATCTACACATGGCTTTAATCTTTACTTCGGATCGAAAGACATGATTAAGAACTATCAGCAGTATGGATTTAATTCATTAGATTCATTCAAAAAAGCAGCAGTAATTTCACTCTATCAAATTTCGCGCATCAGTGCAGAGGAAATAGTAAAAGAGCATATCAAAAAAGCAAACAAAAACGGTAATCCCGTAAAAGAAACAAATTATAAAAAATATATTTGGGAAGGTAAATCAGTAGATTGTCCTGAAAAATGGTCAATATATATGGATTTAAGAGAACTGGAATAAGATTTTGTGTGTAGTTGAAGTCAAGTAATATGCTTCAAAACACATCCTCTTTCTTTATAAAGTTATAAAAGAAGTTTACCGCAGTAAAAAGAAAAATGGCAAGTCATTTGATATATTGTCCTCTCATATCAAAAGGACTATTTTTGACATTTTCATAGTTTTGCAAATGGTCAAGAATACGTAAATTTATGATTGCAAAGCTGAGAATAAGAAAAATTAGTTCTCCCGATTTTGAAATAGAGACAGTGGTTTGGAAGCTTGCCAGTGGTGGGTGGGTAAGTATCATTTTTTTCCATGTACTTAGAAAGTTTCATTACACTAATAATAATAACATAAAACCATCATATATGTCTCATACATAATAATACAATATGTATTTCTTATCTTTTTATATTGCCAAGTACATATTTTCTCATATATTTGTATTATTATTTTTAATTTAATGGATATGAAACATTTAGATATCTTTATTTTTTGTGTTTTTTTTAGTTTTGTGGGAACAACAAAGTCGGTTGCTCAAAACAATACATTCATGCAAAGAGTTTCCATTGAAGTAGCTGCTGGATACAACTCGCCGATATCTCCTATCGATGAAATACCAAGAAGTGAATATGCGGGATTTCGCAATATCTACGTTGGAGGCAATTATAAAATTAATGAATTATTGGGAATAAGACTTACTTACGGAAATATTTCATTTAAAGACAAAAATGAAAGCTCAAATGGACTTACACTCCATAAATTAATGGCGGAAGGAACATTCAATGTAATTCAATCCATTGAGATGGACGTGAACCCTTTTGAAGTGGTAGCTCATGCAGGTATAGGTGTGTCAGGAGGAAAAAGCACTCTTAATTCAGGTCTTGATAATATGGGTACTATTCAACTTGGATTGATGCCTATATATCGCATTTCAAATAGAATCAACTTACTGTTCGATGCAAGTTACGTAATCAACATTCGACAAAACTATGTTTATAATGGAAAGCAGGGGAACATTGACGATAGTCCTTTGACAGAAGAGTACTTAACGCTTGCTATAGGTTTAGGATTTAAATTTTAATCAAATAAAAATGATTTAATAACCATCCTATAAGAACTTGTAAGACTTTGCAGAATGCTTAAAAAAATAGCATAAACTTATCACATTTTATTTTCTTATTCAATCACAAAATCTTCTTGCACACGTTTGAAATAAACGCTGTCCTCTTTTTAGTTTTTTTCGTGCAAGAATAATCTGTTTAGATCCATAATCTCTCAAGGTGTTTATTATAAGCAATCCATCTTTTGTTTTGATATACACGTCATCATCTTCTATATTAACAACCCTACCAATATGAGTATCATAATCTCTTTCTAAAAGACGATGTTCCAATACTTCAAAAAGCCCGTCTTTTAGTTTTAGCATCGGACATGGATATGGAGAAGATAAAACTTTAAAAGCTACTTCAATTTGACGGTTGCTTTGATTGAAATCAATAACACAATCGTTTAAATTCCTTTTTGCCACCCAAGTGGCTTGCTCTCTATTTTGTTTTACTGGTGTTATTTTTCCATTCATATATTCATGTACCACTCTCCCTAAGTTATCAACTACATAATCATTAAACAAGTCAAGCATTTCTCGTGCTGTTTGATTATCATACTTAACTTTAAATTGCTCTAATATATCACCATCATCGATATACTCGTTCATTAAATGGATTGAAAATCCTAACTCTTCCTCTAAATTCAACATAGCCCAAGCCAAAGCATGCACTCCGCGATATTTTGGCAAAAGAGAGGGATGTGTATTGATTATTGTTTTTTTGCTTAACACATCCTTTCCAATCAATGGCCGATATGCAGCACATACTCCAACGGAGCTTTGACATTCTAAAAATGAGTTTACACGGATATCATCCTTTCGCATCATACGTAAAATATTATCATCTTCTGATAATACTTCGATGCTATCAAATGTAGCTTGTAAAGATTTAAATGCGGCTATACCTCCATGTTCTTCTCCTGCAAATATTATTTGAGGTGTGTTATTTAAAACCTTCATCTTATTATATGTAATTGAAATAAAACATGTTTAGTATGAGTTACTAATTGAGATTAACAAATTATAAATGTAGATTGTTGTAAATTAGTTTAGATTTAACATAAAAATAATACATTTAAATTGACCCCGCTAATTAACGTGGTATAGTTTCACATTAAACCATGTGTTTTTATTCGTTGTTAATAATTCGTTTATCAATATATTTGGAATTAATGATACGCAGTGTTCCCATATAATCAAGCCTAAACTCAATCAATTCACCTACTTTGTAATCTTTTTTGTTTTCTCCTAAATCAATTACTATTACATCAGAGCTTGCTCCAACAATTGAGATATCTTTATCAACAAACTCTAAATGCTTTATTTCTACATCAAGCAAACCAATATCTATAATAGCTCTGATGGATGTTTGACCAATATCTTCAGTTTTGAAAGTAAAAGTGTTTCCTTCTAAATTGGTGCCCATAGCACCTTCAGGCACAGTCGGTTTTTCAATCACCTCAATGATTTCAGAGTATAACATGAATATGTTGTTACACATGTTTGCTAAAGGTTTGTCATAATATACGTCTGTACCCAAATACAACGTTTCGCCAACCCTGAAATGATTAATCCCTTCGGGCAACAACTTCTGAAAAATAAGAGGAATAGTAACTGAAGAGCCACCGGATACGTAAGGAAGCTTTTTGTTAAACTTGGCTTCTATGATTTGTTTATATAATGTTAGTTGAATAAGTTTATCTCGATTGGGTAAAACTCCATATAAGCAAGTTAGGTTAGCTCCAATACCAACCACCTCAATATTCTTTTGTTGGAAAACGCTTTCATAGAAAGCTATAAAATCTTCTCGGTTGACACCCTCTCGCAGCTCACCTAATTCCATCATAATGATGATTTTGTGCACCTTATTTTGATTCTGTGCTTCCTCTGACAACATTTTTATGGTTTCCAGTTCAGTATTTAAGCTAATGTCAGCATATCTTACTACACCTTTAATAGCACGTTTGGCAGGAGGTTTGATGTAAATGGTTTCAACATCAGGTCTTAAAGCTTTTATGTTTTTAAGGTTAGAGACACGCGAGTCGCATATCTGACCAATATCAAGCTTCAACACTTCAGTAAGAAACATTTTGTTTCCGCTCAACATCTTTGTCACAATGGACCATTTGATGCCATTCTCGTCAAAGAGGTTATTAAGATAATCAAAATTTAATTTCAGCTTCTTTACGTCGAATGTTACAAATGCCATTATTCTTTTTTATTAAATCTCATTTCTAAATACTTGCTACTGAATCCTATTCTTTCATAGAGCCTCTTTGCAGGATTATCAGGTTCAACATGCAGTGCAATATTGCCTTCGGCAAGATCTATTGTTTTTTGAACTAACTGTTTGCCCAATCCTTTTCCACGATGATCTTTATGTATAGCAATGTAAACTAAAATATTTTCGGGTATATAATCTTTCATTCCTGTTTGGTTAACCACAACTGCACCCACAATCATGTCATCAATATATGACACCAAAATAAACCCACCGAATGAAGGTGTCTCTTTTAATGCATAGTTAATCGCCTTTTCGATATCTGATTTTGGATCAGTATACTCTTGCAAGTTTTGATGTAAAAAGTTAACAACACTTTCTTTTTCTCTTTCCTTTGGTTTGTTGTCTGAAGTAAAGACTTTGGTCTTAGACATAAAATTGTTTTCTTTAATATATTTGATAACTGAATTTATATAAATGATGAATTATTGAACTAATCTTATTACTTTTTCCTTATTGTTTTTCGATAAAGATTTCATAAAATGGAATAAAAACAATTTATAAAAGTAATACATTTGATTTATAACTCCTATAAATTTGATGATTTTCTCATAATATCTTTAAGTTAGAAAGAGGTATCTTTCTGAATAACAATTAATAAGCAAAGTATCACTAACATGTTATATCTAACGTTTCACTTTCTTCAATTTACCCTCCGTTTTTGCTACAATCATTGCCACTGCTGCATCTCCTGTGAGATTGACGGTAGTTCTAAACATATCTAACGGTCTGTCAATAGCAAATATTAATGCTAAACCTGCTTCGGGAATACCTGCTTGTGCCAACACAATTATTAGCATAACCATCCCCGCCCCTGGTATGGCAGCACTGCCAATTGAGGCTAATGTGGCAGTAACTATGATGCCAAGTTGAGCTACAATAGAAAGATCCATTCCAAACGCCTGAGCTATAAATACAGCAGCAACAGCTTGATACAAACTAGTACCATCCATATTGATGGTAGCTCCAATAGGCAATACAAAACTGCCAATACTTTCGTCAACACCTAAGTGTTCTTCTACCCGTTCCATAGTTACAGGCAATGTGGCGGCGCTCGAACTGGTGGAAAATCCAAGTAACTGGGCTGGCAAAATTCCTTTTAAGAAAAAAATTGGACTCCTTTTCGTAATCAGCCAAACCGATAAAGTGTAGAGTCCAATCATTATTGCCAATCCCAATAATACGCTAAATGCGTACATCCCTAAAGCAATAAATAAATCAGAACTTGGTGCTTCCGTTACTAATGCAGCCAGTAATGCAAAAACACCAAATGGTGCAGCAATCATAATAAGATCAATCATTTTTAAAATTACATGATTGAAGCTATCGAAAAACTTCTTGACAGGCTCTGATTGGTTTTCAGGAATTAAGATTAAGCCAACTCCAAAAAAGATAGCGAAGAAAATTATTTGCAGCATATTTATATTCTCAGAAGCAGCAGCAAAAATGTTCTCTGGAATAATATTCTCAAAAGCATCCAATGGACCTGATTCTATATGACGTTGTGCATCTATTTTCTTTTGAGATATATCTCCAGCATAACGCATTAAAAGTTCAGTGCGTGTTTCTTCAGCTATGTGTTTTCCCGGAGAAATAATATTAACAATAGTAAGTCCGATGGATACTGCTAAAACAGTAGTGAGTAAATAAAAACTAATGGTTTTCAGACCGATAGAAGAGAGTTGGGAAATATCTTTTAAGTCGGATACTCCTTTTATAAGTGAACCAAGAATAAGCGGTATTGCGATTAACTTGAGGGAGTTGATAAACATATTACCAAAAGGTTTGATCCAGTTTTGCACAAAAGTGCTGCCCCAAGTGAATTGTGATAGTGCTAAACCAACTATCACACCTAATAGCATACCAATTAATATCTGCCAATACAGCGCAATTTTCTTCATGTTGTAAAAAGGAGTCAAGACAATGGTGTCTCAAACATTTATTAAAGAGTTAAATGGTTTTTTCTAAGGTTATCTTTTAAATGCAACATAAACCGAGAACCTTACTATTATGACAAATATAATTTAATATTCACAAATAACCACCCAACTTGAACGCTTTGTTTAAAAAAATAGAAAATAAAGTTCATGCAAGTACTTTTGTCCACAACTTATATTGAACACTTAAAAGATATTTTTAAAATTCATCATACAGACGGTTTTATTATAGATGACTCACACCAATACTGATATTAAAACGATTATATTTGTATGTAAAATAATTTTATATTCTCTATAATACATCTATCATTCATATGAAACAATTAAGGTTCTCTTTCTTATTAACTGCATTTCTATTGATAAATTCTTTTCTTATTAATTCACAAGTTGTTTATTATGATGCGACGCATTTCCCACTATTAGGAAAAATAACAGATGAAACCGAAACAAAGTTTGAGCGATTGCCTTGCTATTTAAAGGGTAACGTGTCACGTCCTGCTATTTGGAGCTTAGGGAAGAATACTTCAGGATTGGCCATTAGATTTAGAAGCAACACTACATCGGTTTCAGCAAAATGGGAAGTATTACAAAATATAAGCATGAATCATTTTACAGAAACAGGAATAAAAGGATTGGATTTGTATACCTGGGAAAATAACAAGTGGCAATTTGTGAATACAGCACGACCAAAAGAAGCATCAACACAACAAAGCATTATTTCAAATATGACACCTCAAGAGCGAGAATTTATGCTCTTCTTACCTTTATATGATGGAGTGAAAAGTTTATCTATTGGAGTAGATTCTACCTCAACAATGACTTCACCACAAACTAATTATCCGACAATTGAGCATCCTATTGTAGTCTATGGAACCAGTATTACTCAAGGAGGATGTGCAACACGGCCAGGTATGTCTTACACAAATATTCTTATGCGATGGATGAACAGAGAATTCATTAATTTAGGATTTAGTGGTAACGGAAAATTGGATTATGAAATTGCAGAAGTGATGGCAAAAAGAAATGACGCTGGTATGTTTGTACTCGATTTTATTCCAAATGTTGATATATCTCAAATCAAGGAAAGAACTAAACATTTTGTAAAGATAATAAGAAAAGAAAACCCAGAGACACCTATTCTCTTTGTAGAGTCAATAGTTTATCCTCACTCAGTATTCGATGTTAATATAGCCAACTATTTAATTGAGAAAAACAAAGCACTGCTTGCCGAGTTTAATGAGATTTCAATGAACGGTGATAAAAATGTCTATTATTTAAAAAGTGATGGTTTAATAGGAGACGACGGAGAGGGAACAATTGATGGAGTTCACTTAACTGACTTAGGATTTCAACGTTTTGCAAGGGTTATTATGGATAAGATACAATCAATTTTACCTTAAATGTTACAATATAAAGCACAAAAAACGCATCGAAATTTTATTTCTTTGCGTTTTTTGTTGCTAAGCGTAATTTACTTAATTAAACTTCCAACAATGTATGTGTTTATTTGATTAACAAACTTAATCAAACATCTTTCTAAACTTACTAAAAACTGTTTTCTTTGCATTCTTAGAAGGTTCAAAATTGGAGGATTTCTCCCAACCCTCAAGAATTTTCCGTTCCTTATCAGACACTGATTCAGGGACATACACATTTACATTAATAAGTAAGTCTCCTGTACCATAACCTTGCACCGAAGGCAATCCTTTGTTGCGAAGACGCAATACTTTCCCGGGTTGTGTACCTGGATCTATTTTTACTTTGGCAACACCATCAATTGTTGGCACCTCAACAGAACCTCCAAGTGCAGCAGTTGGAAAAGTTAAAAACAAGTTGTAAATTATATCATTTTCATCTCTAATTAAATCAGGATGTTGTTCTTCTTCTACAACTATTAATAAATCTCCACTGATACCTCCACGTCGAGCTGCGTTTCCTTTACCTGTCATCGACAATTGCATTCCTTCGGCAACACCTGCTGGAATTTGCATTGTAATAATTTCCTCATCACGAATAACACCTTCACCTGTACAGTGTGTACATTTTTTTGTGATAATTTTACCCTCTCCATCGCAAGTTGGACATGTACTCGAAGTTTGCATTTGCCCTAATATGGTATTGGTAACACGTGTAACTGCTCCTGAGCCTTTACATGTATCACAAGTATTGAAAGAGTCCCCATTTTCAGAGCCATTACCTTTACAATGTGAACAAGAAACGTATTTCTTTACTTTTATCTTTTTATCAACGCCGTTTAGTATCTCCTTAAGACTCAATTTTACTTTCACCCTTAAGTCAGAACCACGGTTTGTACGACGACCGCCTCTACCGCCTCCGCCAAAGCCTCCGCCTCCGAAGCCACCAAAGCCACCGAAGCCGCCAAAAATATCTCCAAACTGTGAAAATATATCATCCATAGACATACCCCCACCAAATCCACCACCTGCAGCACCACTCAGTCCTGCATGACCAAATTGGTCATAACGTGCACGTTTGTTTTCGTCTCTTAAAACTTCGTAAGCCTCTGCAGCTTCTTTAAACTTCTCTTCAGCTTTCGCATCTCCTTGATTTCTATCAGGGTGATGCTCAATGGCTTTTTTGCGGTATGCTTTTTTAATTTCTTCAGCTGATGCACTTTTGGCAACACCTAAAACCTCGTAATAATCTCTTTTCTTTGACATTTTTTATTTTCCTACAATTACTTTGGGGAAACGAAGCACCTTTTCGTTTAATATATACCCTTTTTGAATACAATCAACAACAATATCTTTTTGAGAATTATCTTGAACAGGAATTGTTGTAATTGCTTCAAACTTATCTGCATTAAATGGCTCTCCAATTGCTTCAATTTCTTTTACTCCATTCTGATTTAAAAAACTTATAAACTTAGAATAGATAAGCTCCAAGCCCTCAACTATAGCTTCTTTATTATCAGACTGATGAACTACTTCCAAGGCTCTTTCGAAATCATCTATGAGTGGAATCATATCTGTAAGCACTCGTTCTCCGCCAGCCTTGATGATTTCCATCTTTTCTTTAAGTGTCCGCTTTCTATAGTTATCAAATTCGGCATGAAGACGTAAATGACTATTATTCAATTCGTCATATTTTTCTTGAAGAGTTTCTTCCTCATCTATTTCTTGGTCATCTATTAATTTTTCATCGTCTGACAAAATGTCGTTTAAATCTGTCTCTTCTATCGATTCATCCTGCCCGAAAGTCAGATTCTCATCATCTTGAAACTCCTCAGAGTGTTTTTTATTTTTATCTCTTTGCTTCATATTAGTTTATTTAATAGGCCAACCACATCACAGAGAGACATTTACAAAATAAACTCCGTGAATTATAATTGTCTGTATTTATAACATATAATCTGATAGGATATTGCAAATAGTTTGCCAAAGTCTTAATCATTAGCAATAAAACTATATTTATTTATTAAAGTGGTTTTTTGAATTACAAAAACAGGTTACACCATTCATCAAATTTTTTTATTTGATGTACCCCATGTTTACCTAATCCTGAACGAATTTTTTTAATTGATTTTTCTTTTCCAAGCTTCGATTTCGAAAAGAATTTATCAGCAAAACAAATAATTTGCTCTTCCATCGATTGAGGTTGCATATTGCGATGAGGGATTGGCAACTTCCTTTTCACAATTGTTTCCAAACTTAATCCCGTGCCAGTGTGCCTCTCACAGACAAGTCCGTGTTGAGGAAAACCCTCCTCAGTAAGCAAATCTCGTCCCAGATAGCCGTGACAAATATACGGATGATTGCCCTTACAAGCAATATGTGGTGCCTTAGTCATAAAAATACCAATATCGTGAAGCATTCCAGCTTCTTCCAAAAACTGTACATCAATGGCAAGTTCTGGATGTTTCTGAGCTATTAATAATGCTTTGTTTGTCACATCAGTAACATGCGAAATATAGATATCATAAAGCTTAGTTCCTTTTGTATAGTATTTCTCTATTATTGTGTGTGGGTTCATTTCTTATCTTACAATATTGCAATTCAATTATTCATATACATTGTACAACAGTCTAATTGTATAAGTTGTTGAGATTTTATTACAACAAAAATAGCTCTAATTTTAAAATTCTTCAGTGCATAATCGTATTAATTAAGCTATTATCATAGTTCCCGAGATTGAAG
>JAQVZQ010000420.1 GCA_028708095.1 Dysgonamonadaceae bacterium | reverse complement strand
ATCTCGAGGTAGAACGGTCGAATCCGAATACCTTGTGTCCTTGTTCTTTTAGATAGAGAGATATAGTATGTCCAGCCATTCCATTACAGCCTAATACTAAAAATTTCATAATTTTATTCTTGTTGATTATTATTCGCTTCTGATTTCACGTGATTTAGTTTTATCTACTAACCCAAGATCTTCGCGTACAAAACGTAATTTTAATAGTAAACATTTCATTTCTTCGACATCAAGGAGTTTAGTGTTATGGCTATGATAATCTTCTATTTCGGCAACCTTCTCGTTGCCTTCTGTGAAAAATTTATCATAATTCAGATCTCTGGTGTCACAAGGAATACGATAATAATTCCCCATATCTTCAGCTCTAACCATTTCTTCCCTTGTTACCAATGTCTCATATAACTTTTCGCCATGACGCGTGCCGATAATTTTGACTTCGGTATCTCCATATTTTGAATCTATCTTGGAGTATGTCTGTTTTAAAGCTTCAGCTAATACGGACAGGGTGACAGCAGGTGCTTTCTGAACAAATAAATCCCCATTATGACCATGTGTAAAAGCATAAATGACCAAGTCCACAGCATCGTCCAATGTCATCATAAAACGTGTCATATTGGGATCTGTAATTGTGATAGGCCTTCCTTCTTCCATTTGTTCTACCCAAAGTGGAATAACTGAACCTCGGCTTGCCATTACATTACCATAACGAGCACAGCAAATTGTGGTTTTACCATTTTCTCCAAGTTCTCTTCCTTTTGCTATAGCAACTTTTTCCATCAAAGCTTTACTCATTCCCATAGCGTTAATTGGATAGGCAGCCTTATCTGTAGAAAGAACAACGACATTTTTTACTCCATGTTCAATAGCTGAAAGAAGAACATTCTCTGTGCCGATAATATTGGTTTGGACAGCTTCTGTTGGGAAAAATTCACAGCTTGGAACTTGCTTTAGCGCAGCAGCACTGAAGACATAATCGACTCTAGACATAGCTATGTCGACCGACTGTTTATTCCTAACATTGCCTATATAAAATTTCACCTTAGGACTCTGTAATGAATGTCTCATATCGTCCTGCTTCTTCTCGTCACGGGAAAAAATACGAATTTCCTTAATATCAGAATCCAAGAAACGACGTAAGACAGCATTACCAAAAGATCCTGTACCCCCCGTGATAAGAAGGATTTTATCTTTGAATATTGACATAATTATTTAAATTAATAGCTAATAACCAGATGAATAAAATTTATAGGGTGTAGTTCCTGTTATGTAAGGGACTCCAAAGAAATAATAGATTAAAACCAAAATAGCGAATAAAACAACTGTTTTATTAATATTCGACAACTTCTTGTAAATATTGGGGATAACAATTATCTGAAAAATGGTGAAATACATAAAGTATCTAGGAAGTTGTGGTGTAGAAGCAAATACATTGTTAAGAATCGTTCCATAAAACAAAACACGTGAGAAATAGTCGTCTTGTTTTGTTATTCCAAAATATGCAAATACCGATAAAGGCACAATAGAAAAGAACAGACCGAAAAAATTCGGAATCATTTCTCTATAATAATCGCTATATCCTTCATAGAAATTAAAAGAAGGAAAAAGAAACAAAATTTGTTTAAAAAAGGCAAATATATCGAGCCTGAATATAAATCCTAATAATACGCTTATTGCTAATATAATAACACTGATGTTCTTCTTTATATCTACTTTTAGCAAGAATAGAAACGGAAGACAAAAAATAGCACTTGCATGTATCCCAACAGCCAATGCCAAAAATACGGATGAAAAAATATATTTTTTATTTTCAAAGAAATAAAAGGCCCAAACAGTCAAAGACATCGCCAAAGACTGCCTAAGTCCTGTCATATAAAAGCAAAAGCCTATCTGAATTATAAAAAATAATAATAATGAAAAAGAAGGTTGCTTCGAGTTTTTAAAAATAAATAAAAATAGAGGGAATAACGATAAAAAAGATGTCGAGAAAATAAACCAACGAACGTCATCAGAAATAACCCGCAAAGAATCATTTAATATTCCCCAAATTATCTCAATGCTCTCTTTATCCACTGTTCTATTTATAATTTCTAAAAATTGAAGCACATAGGCCTCTAAATCATTTCCTACGGATATGTCACGCAAACCAGCTACAATAATCAATAAAGCACATCCAACAACATACAAAATATGACTATGTTTTCTGTAGTTGATCAAACATAAAACCAATAAAAGAAAGAATATAAGAAAGTATATTAACATGCGGATAAAGAGATATTTAAAACAAATAATTGTTAGCTCATAATTGTAGAATAAAGCGATTGATATTTTTTTATGTACTTTTGAGAATCAAATAATTGCATGACACGCCTTCTTGCATTTTTGCTTAATTTTTCTATATAATCTTGATTTTCAATCAGTAAGCTAAGAGCATTGATAATGGCATTATAGTTTCTTGGTTTTACTACTATACCTCCAATATCATTTCCTACAACTTCAGGTAATGCAGAACCTTCTGCTACAATCACAGGAACTTCACAAGCCATAGCTTCTATTGCCATAAGTCCAAATGACTCTTGAATAGATGGCATTAATAACACATCCGATGCAGAGTAATAATCAATAATCGCATTTTGATCTAACCATCCTGGAGTAATAACCTGATACTTAGAACTCAGGTCAATAAATCCATCTGATTGTTCCAAGACAATAATTGTGATGGCCTTTGATGATTGAAGTTTTTCCAAAGCTAACTTAGTGTATTTAAGGCCCTTCATAGTATCTGTCGAGAGTCCAGTATTTCTTAGAATAACGACAAAATTATTCTTTGGAATTCCAATTTTAATTCTAGCTG
>JAQVZQ010000419.1 GCA_028708095.1 Dysgonamonadaceae bacterium | reverse complement strand
ATGTCTGAATCCATGAACAAGATTGTTCGCACCTGTTTTCCAAAAGCTTCAAGAGTTATTGACCGGTTTCACGTTCAAAGGTTAGCATTTGATGCTATTCAAGAGATGCGCATTGCACACCGCTGGGATGCTATAAACCAAGAGACTAATGACAAAGAAAATGCCAAACTTGATGGAGTAGCTTATAAGGCTCCAATCTTTGAGAACGGAGATACACGTAAGCAATTACTTGCTCGAAGCCGTCATTTGTTGTTCAAATCCCCCGATAAGTGGAGTGATAAACAGAAACTTCGTTCCAAGATATTGTTTGAGGAATACCCTGATTTAAAAGAAGCTTTTTCTTTGACGCACTCCCTTAGAATGATTTACAATAAGAACACGGTAAAAGATGCTGCCAGACTTTCTTTAGCTAAGTGGTACAACAAGGTTACTGATTCTGATTTTAAATCATTTAACTCCATTAGTGCAACCGTATATGTACATTATGAGGAGATTCTAAACTTTTTCACAAATAGAAGTGCAAATGCTTCAGCTGAAAGTTTTAATGCAAAGATTAAAGCTTTTAGAGCTTCTCTGAGAGGTGTAGTTGATATAAAGTTTTTCTTGTTTAGGTTAGCTAATATTTATGGGTAAACACATACTTTTGCTACTGAGCCAAAAACCACCCAGATTATATTACCAATCAATTTCATAATTCCTCGCGTTTATTTTATAATAGTGTGAAACAAAGGTGCAAAACTATGGTTTGCTCAAGCCCTAATAATTATTTTATATTGACAATCTGGAAAGCTCCGTTTACTCCAAACAGATTGCAAGGACATTCCCTAGAATTAGATTTATTACAAACAAATTTAGGTGACATCTCACCTAATCTTTTACATCTTTGAAAGTTCTTCACTTAACTCGTCAGTCAATTCAAGGTTATGATATACATTCTGCACATCATCGTCATCTTCAAATGCTTCAATTACATTAATAATGGTCATAGCTTGCTCAAGGGGTAATACTTCGGTGTGATTGGGTATTAGTTCCACTGCAGCGTTTTGTGTTTCAATATTCAACTCATAAAGTTTTTCAGAGACATTGCCAAAGCTCTTATAATCAGAATAGATTAAATACACCTCATCTTCTTCTTCAAAAGACTCAGCACCGTGCTCTATCAATATAAGTTGCAACTCGTCCCAGTCTATCACTAACTCCTCTTTCTTGATAGTGAATACTCCAAATCTATCAAATAAAAATTCTAAAGAACCATTCGTGCCCAAACTTCCACCATATTTATTGAAGATAGCCCTTACGTTTGAAACCGTTCTGTTACTGTTATCTGTGGTGCACTCAACAAACATCGCTATTCCGTGAGGTCCATATCCCTCAAAGTTTAGGTGTTTATAACTTTCTGAATCAGCACCCGAAGCCCTCTTTATAGCTCTTTCAATATTATCTTTAGGCATATTTGCACCACGTGCATTTTGTATTGCATTTCTCAGTGATGGATTAGTTTCAGGATCTCCATTGTTGCCATTTTCCTTTACGGCTATTGTGATTTCCTTAATTACTCTCGCAAATATTTTAGATCTTTTCTTGTCTTGCGCACCCTTTCTTGCTTTAATATTTGACCATTTACTATGTCCAGCCATTTTTTTTATGTAGTTTTTTTTATTTGACAAACGATTTTTCAATACAAAGATACCAACTTTTTCTCTTATGGGCCTTTATTAGAAAAAAGGCAATAAAAAATAGTTGAAACAGTTTAATTTAAATATCTTTGTTGGCTTATGAAAATGACTGTTAACAATAAAGCAAAAATACTTATCACCTTATTCATGATAGGGCTAATGGGGATGCTTATTGTTAACACAATTGTTTTTACCCACATTCATCAATTGGATGACGGAACAATAGTAGAACATGCTCACCCATATAACAAAGCTAACGACTCTGCACCTTTAAAAACACACCACCACAGTAATGCGGAGCTATTTTTCTTTCAGAACTCAAATATTCTTTTTCTTGTAGCTTTTATGTCTCTAGGAATGGTATTTTCTGTAAAGAAAAAGAAAAATAGTTTCGATTTTATTCTAGAGCATTCATTAACTTATATAAATCTTCATAAAGAAAGAGCTCCCCCTGTATCCTAATATCAATTTTACTACATATTCATTTTTGACAGATGCTTTTATTTCTGTCAATCGACATTATCTATATATACTCAAATTGACATGTTTTATATTATCACCACATCTTAGGAAGCTGGTGGTATTAACCCCAACTTGTCAAAGAACTAACATAAACCTGCACAAAGATGTGCAAATAATATTGAGCTATTTATAAAGGAGTTATTTTACAAAAAGCTTCTCACTTCTAGTTGCTCTGTGAACTATGAATAGGTTATTGTGTCTATAATGACCCCAAAAAAATGCAGTATAAATTAAGATGCTTATGTCGAAAAAAGCACATACAATTATTAAAAATATAACATGATATTATGAACAGAATTAATATAATACTGACAATACTTTTATTGTCAGTTACACAATCTATTTTAGCACAAAGGCCACAACAAAGACAAAGACAAAGGGCAAGACAAGGAACTTCACAAAAGGCAATAATAAAAACTGATGCAAACATTATAGGTCACGTGATTTCAAATGGCAAACATATATCTTTTGCTACTGTAGCCATAAAAGGAACAACTATTGGAATTACCACCGATGAAACAGGGCATTATCAATTAACCCAACTTGAGCATTTTTCCCCCAAAAAACACTAAAAGCAAAGAATTTCCAACTATTTATAAATGCAATCGCCTGATTATCAAGTGTAGATTTTTTAAAGCGGCTCTGTAGTCCCAGAATTC
>JAQVZQ010000418.1 GCA_028708095.1 Dysgonamonadaceae bacterium | reverse complement strand
GCACAAAAATGAGCATTTAGAAGCTCATTTTTGGTTAATTAAACTATTTCAAATTGTGTATTTCTGTAGATTTTAGCTAGGGTCTAATTTAAGTTTACAAAGTCTAATTTAGTTTTACAATTGACCTAATGTTAAAATTATTTTATTTATCGAAAATAAATATTAAGCCTTGCTAATTACGTTACGTAATGTGATAGTGTTATATATGGAGGTATATTTCATGGAAGAAAAACTATATACAACTGGAGAAATTGCTAAAGCTTCAGGTTTAACAAATCGTACTATTCAGCATTACGATAACATTGGACTTTTGCCTTCCACAGGAAGAACAGAAGGTGGTCGTCGTTATTATACACATAATGATTTGATTAATCTTGAACAGATTGTATTCTACAAAACACTTGGATTTTCTTTAGAACAAATAAAAGAACATCTTTTGCTTTATCCAAGTACTGAAGATTTACTGGAGATGTTTAAGGATCAACAATTATTATTATTGCAAAGGATTGAGCAACTGCATACGTCATTTGCCACAATCGATATAATGTCTAAAGTTGTAGAACAGGGTAATAAACCACCAATTCATATATTATTTCATTTTCTAAATGCTCTACCTGGGGATGACATTTTTGCACATGCACCCCAACTGTTAACTAAAGAGCAGAATGACATATTGTCTCCTTATTTTGGAGATTTAGAAACAATTCAAAATTTTTATCATCGGTGGAAGGAAATCTCAATTGAGGGAGCAGTACTCCAAGATGCAGATATTCCACCAGATGATCAAATGGCACAGAGTTTAGCAAAACGTTGGTTGGATACAATTTTTGACCTAACAGGAGGTAATAAAGAGCTTCTTGACCAATTGTCTAATATGGGTATAAACTATCAGTTTCTTTCTAAAAATAAGGAAATAATGGAATCTATTGAGAACTATATCCAAAAAGCATGCGATATTTATGTTGCAAACAACAATTTTTTATTTGAGGATAAAAATGATAGAGAAGAAAGTAGGTGAGGTAATGATACAACTAACAAATCTGACAAAAAAATATGGAGATAAAATTGCAGTTAATAACATAAGTTTAAATATTAATTCAGGTATAGTAACTGGATTTCTCGGTCCAAATGGAGCAGGGAAAACAACAACCATGCGTATGATATTAGGATTGGCTAAACCCACATCGGGTAGTATCTCCATTGCTGGAAAAACATATGTGTCTCTAGGAAAACCATTAGAAAAGGTAGGAGCAATGATTGATTCAAACACAATAGATACAAAATTAACACCTTGGCAATATCTTTCTATCATTTCAACATCAGCAGAAATAAGTAAGAATAGAGTTGATGAAATACTAACTTTAGTTGGCTTACAGGAAGTTACGAATAAAAAAGTAAGTGAATTTTCATTTGGTATGAAGCAGAGACTTGGAATCGCTGTAGCTCTTTTAGGTAATCCCGATACAGTTATTTTAGATGAGCCATTTAATGGGCTAGACGTTGACGGCATACATTGGCTTCGTACATTAATAAAGGACTTGGCAAGGCAGGGAAAATCTGTTCTCGTGTCAAGTCACTTACTCAGTGAAGTACAAGAAGTAGCCAATAGGATTATCGTGCTTGCACGTGGGGAATTGATTACAGACATGGGTATAGAAGAAATGAAAAAAGAGAGCATTCAAGCTTATGTACAGGTTCAATCAAGTAACACATCAAAGCTAAAAGGTATTCTAGAAAGAAAAGGAGCTAAAGTAAAAATGTTTGGGCCTAGTGCTCTTCATGTTCGAGAAATGGAATCAATGCAGATTGGAGAAATAGCATTTGAAAATGGAATTCGTATTTATGAACTTATGAAATTCCAGCCATCACTAGAACAATTGTTTTCTGAATTAGTAGATGGGAAAACGGATTATAAAGGAAATAATCTTATTTCTGGAAAGAAGAGGTTGAAAAAGTGAAATATACAATATATGCAGAGATGAAGAAAATATGGTTTTCAAGGTTTTCAAGAATATATTTATTAATGACCATTGCCTTAGGTGTATTAATAGGCCTTTTATTTGCTTTAACCACAAATGTAACTCAAAGCAGAAATCTCACAGAACTTAAACCTATGGAAGTAATAACAGCGAATATGTTGGGGGTAGATGTTGCAACCATATTATTGATATTTTTTATAGCTATCTTGATTGGAAGAGAGTTTCAAAGTAAAACCATAGAAACATATCTTATGGTTACACCAAATCGAACTAAGTATTTTATTTCAAAGGCTCTGCATTTTTTTATACTGTCTTTGGGAATTGGTTTTATTGTTGCTCTCTTAACTCTTGGAAATGGGCAGCTTATCTTGAGATTGATTCATAAAGAGACACTGCCAATGAGTGATGGTTTGCAATTTGCAATGGGATGTATTTTCATGCCTATGTTTTATGTCTTGCTTACAGTATGTGGAGCATTTTTCTTAAGAAGTACGGCTGCGGGAATAGCTACTCCACTCACTGTGATGTTTCTTCCTGCTGTTACAAAATTGCTCCCACAGTCATTACAAGATGTTATTGTACCATTCTTGCCTGCCACGGCAATCCACAGTATTTCGGGAGTAGCCCAAAAAGGTGGTCCAGAAGACATTGGAATAATAATGGCTTTGATTGTTTTATTTATATGGAGTTTAATTGCATGTGCATTGGCTATATGGGGATTAAGACGTAAAGACATATGATTTTTAGAAAGTAACTAAATATAGAAACTCAAAGAGGCGAAGTCTTCGGTCAACTTATGATCGATAGATTTCGCCTTTTTTTATTTCAAAAACTATTAGAAAGGACTGAGAATAATGTCAAGATATTTCATGTATGGTAC
>JAQVZQ010000417.1 GCA_028708095.1 Dysgonamonadaceae bacterium | reverse complement strand
AAAACGGAGCTTTAGGAGTAATACAGGGAACTACATCTATTTACCCAGGGTATCCGAGACGCCTGAATATACATGGTGACAAGGGAAGTATTGTCCTTCAGGAAGATTCTATAGTTAAGTGGGATGTTTTAAATAATACATTAGGGAAATAACGCAGTCAAGACACAAAAAAAATAGGTAACCCTACTCGATTGCGTTATTTCCTATTGAACATAGTCGCGGACAAATTTTAGTGTCTATGGGGATTCAATCCTTTCCTACTCCCTCAAAAAGAAATATAAGTGTACAAATTTTACAATAATTTGCGAAGATATATGCCAGATACTGAAAGGATAACATTTCTGAGTTCTTCTCAAAAGCCTCACTTGCTGAGACTTTTAAAAGATATTAAGTTTTAAACAATCTACACTCTTCTATGATAACTATTCATCGATACATAGTCGGGACTATTGCATGCAGGGCACAACCTAAGGTTTACACCATACAACTCCATTATTACTTCTGCCATTGTTAACCCCTTTAGTTTAGATACGAATGGTATTTCCCCTAATATTTTTCGAATTTGATTCAGTTTGGCATTCTTTGTCCGGTTGCTAAGAATCCCGAAGTTCCGTATCTTAACAAAACCCTTGGGTAATACATGCATTAAAAAACGTCTTAAAAACTCAACGCCATCAAGTGTCATTTCTTTAGTCTTATTGTCGTCGGCATAATCTCTGTAGTTAAATGTAACATGCGCGTCTGAAACAGCAACTATACGACTATTAGAATTTGCAATACGGTGTGTGTAGCGACCTAGATATTCAATAACATTATTCGCTCCATTAAATGTCTCTTTTATGTATGGAACCCACTCTTTCTTAAACAAGGAATCAATAAACTGATCCCAGTTATGGCTGTTTTTAAAATAGGATATTGAATTGCTAAATTCAAGTTTATCTTCTTTGTACAATTTTCTTAGATTGCACAAGAACTTTCCTCTGAACAACTTCGACATAGCTCGCACTGGAAGGAAAAATTTCTTGCCCGCTTTCTTGAATTCATTAATGTGTGTTAATCCACCACCTAACACAATAACGTGCATATGTACGTGGTATGATAAATTTTGGCCCCAAGTATGGAGTATTTGAATAAATCCAGTTTTAGCACCTAAATGCTTTTTGTCACTTGCTAGCTCGTCTATAGTTTCAGCTACAACTTTATAAAATAACGAGTAGAGCAACTTTTGATTCGTATACATTATTGGGTTTAATTCATGAGGAATTGTAAAGACTGCATGAAAATAGGGGGAATCCAAAACTTCTGATTTTCTAGCATCAATCCACAACTCCTTAGGTATTGCCTGACAACTAGGACAATGCCTATTTCTGCAGGAGTTGTTATGTACATCCTCGTGTCCACAATCATTACAGGTACTTATGTTGTAGCCAAGGCCACCTGTTTTGCAATTAATAATGGCGTTTGCAACCTTATGTAATGATGCGTGATGGCCATATTTCGCACAGTAGTCCTCATAAAACAGTTTGAATATATCCTGTATTTTAGTCATAATCATATCTCCATATCAAAAGGGCTACGAACGCCTAACTTGGCTTTAGAACTCAAATGTATATATATTAGCGTTGAGCTTAGTGATTTATGTCCCATCAGCTCTTTAATAGTATATAAGTCTGTGCCGTTCTCGTAGTGCAAGGTACCGAAGCAGTGGCGAAATGTATGAGCGGAAATTCTCGAATCCCAACCTAACCTTGCAACATGGTCTTTGATAGTATTATGGAGCGATTGTTTACTCAAGTGTGTGCCTTCTTTTTGACCAGGAAAAAGCCAATCTCTTGGCTTGCCATATTCAAACCAATACTGTGTCAGGAGTTTAAGGTTATCCTTTGAAAGAAGAGTATATCGATCCGATCTGTTTTTTGATTCGCGTACATGAATTGACATGGTATCACGCTTAATGTCCTCATAGTGTAGGGAGCAAGTTTCGTTTATTCTAAGACCAGATGAAGCTGCAGTTGAAACCATAGCCTTGTGCTTAAGGTTAGGCATAGTGTCAATAAAATACTTAACCTCTTCTAAAGTTAAGATTTTTGGCAGATAATTATTCACCCTTGAAGTAGGGACTTGATAGCGGTCCCATGATTTATTGAGGACATACTCATAAAAGAACTTAAGTTGTGCATTTGATGCATTTATTGTTTTGCCAGAAAGTCCTACTTCATTCTTTAGATGAAAAATATAGGTGCGTATATCGTCCCAAGTTACATCCTCTGGTGCTTTCCCTAAGGTATTCGCTACATATGATAGGTACTTTCTTAAATATGAGTTATATGACTTAGCTGTATTATTAGTTAAACCTCTGAGTTCGATCATCTGATTGAATCGTTCTATATATTGTTGCATTATTAACCTCCAGTATTTTATAGTTAGCTATGAAATATTGGAGGTGCTCTTATTCTAAAATTTGCTGTATTGTAAAATGATAGATTGTGTGGTAACATAGACATAGTAGTGTTTTCTCCTTGGTTGTATTTATTGTGCAAAATAACCATAACCTAAAAGGATGACAAACACTACTCTTTTTTATAAAGTTTTATAAAACTATTGGAAAACTAATTTAGGATAAACTAGATAAAGCCATCGCGCTAGCGATTTTGTTCAATATATGATAAATAAAAGATAACATATGATATAGAACTAAAATGAAATATATATTAGAATAAAAGTAGTACAATTTATGTTTAAAAAGTACATGACAGTAATGATATAAAAGTTAATTAAAGAAATAAGAAAGGAATTTTTACATAATGCGAAATCCTCCAGAAACTTATATGAAACCCCGGCGTTTGCGGACAATCTCTGC
>JAQVZQ010000089.1 GCA_028708095.1 Dysgonamonadaceae bacterium | reverse complement strand
TGCACGTTTCATAATAGGACGGGGATATTCGGGCAATACATTATTTACATCAATTTGAGATGCCCACTTTGTTTTAATTCTACTACCAGCAGGTTGCCATTGTGCCGAAAGGGTAAACGACAAACAAACCATCATAAAAAGAATTGCGTTTTTTTTCATTATAATATATATTTGAAATGTAACATGGTTGAATTTTTATTATGCAAAAATACATGTTATATATTTAATCTAGTGTAAAATATGAATCAAATGATGCAACTTTCATCTCATTCATCTATTTATCTTGAAAGTCTTTAGGTAAAACCCCAAACTATTGTTGAAAACACTTAGCAAAATATGAAGGAGAGTTAAATCCAATCATATAGCATATTTCGTTTACTTTATAATTTCTTTCTTTAAGAAGTTGCGCACCTTTTTTAGTATTTCAATACGGATATATTCATTTGAAGTTAAGTCTAAAACATCTCTAATCTTATAGATAGAAACTTGCCCTACTCATATCGAATTGCTCTGCCATATCCTCGACATTAAAAGATGAGTCAGGAATATTATAAAAAAGATGATTATTTTTTTATAACGATCCAATAATAGAATTATATTTTATCATTTTTTATTTATAACGTTTTAAAACTAATATCTGGAAATCATTAAATATAAATATAATACTCCATTCTAACATCAATGTCATATTATATACTTAATTCACTACATCCTAATGTTATTTTTACCTTCTCACTAAATTTTACATCACGTACTAACATCATTATATGATAAAATATGTGCAAAAGATGCCATAATAGGACTAATTTGACGTTATTTATTTAAAACTCTGTTCAATTATGTAATCAGGAAATGACCTTTTAAACTTTAAGAATGGAAATTCTAATATTAGTTTGGTATCATTATACATTTAAAATATGAAATAATAGAATCAGTCTGTGATTAAATATACTGTTAAGGAAGACATTCTAGAATTACTTTGTTATTAAATATACTGCTATAGTAGACATTCTAGAACTACTCTGAAGTATCCAAAGAATATAAAATAACTTCTAGCTTTCTGTATTACAATAATTTATCTTTCAAATACTCAGCAGTATATGACTCTTTACATCTTGCGACCTCCTCTGGAGTTCCACAACTCATCACATTGCCACCTTTATCTCCTCCACCTGGACCTAAGTCTATCAAATAGTCTGCACATTTAATCACATCCATATTGTGCTCGATAATTACTATGGTATGCCCCCTGTCTAGCAATGAATAAAAAGCATTCAATAGTGTTTTTATATCATGAAAGTGAAGACCTGTAGTAGGTTCATCAAAAATGAAAAGCGTGGACTCTGTTTTTTCTTCACCCAAGAAAAATGCTAACTTCACACGTTGACTTTCACCTCCAGAAAGTGTAGATGAAGATTGTCCCAACTTAACATATCCAAGTCCTACATCTTGAAGAGGCTTCATTCGTTTAACTATCTTCTTTTCGGTGCTCCCTTTCTTAGAACCAAAAAACTCCATGGCTTGGTCGATGGTCATATCCAATACATCGTAAATATTTTCGCCATTATACTCAACTTCCAATACATCCTGAGTAAAGCGTTTACCATGACACGATTCGCACGTCAGTTTTAAATCGGCCATAAATTGCATCTCTACAACTATTTCGCCATCACCCTTACACTCTTCGCATCGTCCACCCTCGACGTTGAACGAGAAAAAAGCTGGTGTAAAGCTCATCTGCTTTGACAAAGGTTGCGAAGCAAAAAGTTTTCTTATTTCATCATAAGCTTTAATATAAGTTACAGGATTTGAGCGTGACGAACGACCAATTGGGTTCTGATCAACCAATTCTACATGATTAACCAATTTGAAATCACCAGCAATTTCATTAAATTCAATATGCTCCGTTGATACTCCATTTCTTTTTTGTTGTAGAGCTTCATAAAAAACTTTATTAATCAATGATGATTTACCTGACCCGCTAACACCCGTCACCACAGTCATTACATTAAGTGGAATCTTGACATCAATGTTTTTCAAATTATTTTGACGGGCACCCTTTATTTCAATAAAGTTGTTCCACTTTCTGCGTTGCTTTGGCACTTCAATTTTTTCTTCGCCAATCAAATACTTTACGGTATAACTATCAGACGACGTAACAAGTTTATCAACATCACCTTGATAAATAATTTCACCACCCAATCGCCCTGCCAATGGACCTATATCGATAATGTAATCGGCAGCACGAATAATTTCCTCATCATGCTCAACCACAACCACTGTATTTCCAATATCTCTTAGATCTTTCAACACATTGATAAGCAATTGCGTATCGCGCGAATGAAGGCCAATGCTTGGCTCATCCAATATGTAGAGCGACCCAACCAAACTACTGCCTAACGAAGAGGCAATATTGATACGCTGACTCTCACCGCCCGACAATGTATTAGACAATCTATTTAAAGTCAAATATGATAACCCAACATTCATCAGAAACTGCACACGATTTTCTATCTCAATCAACAACCGTTTTGAAATAGCTGTATCAGATTTATCGAGTTCAAGGACATCAAAAAACTCTTTCAATTTATAAATGGGCATCAATACCAATTCGGCTATTGATTTTCCTCCAACTTTAACATAAAGCGCCTCTTTCTTTAGACGTCCACCTTTACACTGTGGACATAATGTTTTCCCACGATAACGAGACAACATTACTCTGTATTGAATCTTATAAAGATTCTCTTCTAGCATTTTGAAAAAGCTATTAATACCATAAACTTCATTATTGCCATTCCACAATAAATCTATCTCAGCATCTGATAAGTCATAGTAAGCACGATGCACTGGGAAATCATATTTCCAAACTATATCAATAAATGCTTTTTGCCATTCACCCATTTTCTCACCTTTCCAACAAGCAACTGCTCCTTCATATACCGAGAGACTTTTATCAGGGATAACTAGGTTGTCGTCAATTCCCATTACTTTACCAAATCCTTCACACATAGGGCATGCGCCAACAGGACTGTTAAAGCTAAACATTAAATCGGTAGGCTCTTCGAAAACAATTCCATCAGACTCAAACCGATTAGAAAACATAGCTCTGTCAACCCCATTGCCTGTCCAAAACTGAACAATACATTCGCCATTGCCCTCCAAGAAAGCAGTTTCCACTGAATCGGAAAATCTACTTATTGTACCCTTGTCATAACCTGTAGTTAAGCGGTCAATTACCAACAACACCTCATCATATTTAGGCAATTTTTCACGGGATAAAAACTCATCAATACGATAAAAGTCGTTCTCAAACTCGATGCGTGTATATCCTTCTTTTTGAAGCACCTCCAATTGTTCGCGAAATGTTCGGTCACTTCGCAGCTCGATACTAGTGAGTACCGCCATGCGTAATCCTTCAGGGTATGATTTCATGTGAGCAACCACATCACCTACTGAATGCTTTTTTATTTCTGTGCCTGATACTGGAGAGATTGTTTTGCCAATTCGAGCAAACAGTAATCGTAGGTAATCGTAAACTTCTGTAGATGTACCAACCGTTGAGCGGGGATTACGAGTATTTACTTTCTGCTCAATTGCAATTGCTGGTGGGATTCCTTTTATATAGTCACACTCTGGCTTGTGCATTCTACCTAAAAACTGGCGGGCATAAGCAGATAAACTCTCAACATAGCGTCTTTGACCCTCTGCGTAGAGGGTGTCAAATGCTAATGAAGATTTACCTGACCCCGAAAGACCTGTAATAACTGTGAATGTATTGCGGGGTATTTTTACATCAACGTTTTTGAGGTTGTTTACTCTTGCCCCTTTTATATCTATTTCCTTGGGATTACTCATCTATATATTTTCAAATTAAATTTGATACCTATATCAAAAAACAATCTACAAACTTACACAAAAAACCTGAGAAGTTTAAACGTGGAATACAAGTAACTGTTTGAAAACCGTTAGTTTTGATATTGTTTTCTTTTTGTTTGAGAAATTGCAACAATATTTAATTCTGCAACAGTTATTTACAACACTATGTAAATAACAAGATTGAGTAACATGCTATTTGGAAACAATATTTATTACACCTCTTCTTCTTCTTACTAATCAAGCTCTTTCTAATTTAAATTGTATATTTGTGCATTATAAACCACTCGATTTTGAATTAAAATCATAGTGCAAATAACAAAAAAACATGAAAAAACTTCAAATTGACATTCCTCATATTTTGCCTGGTGTGCCAGACGGTAAAGACCCATGTGTACAAGACTTTATTAAAGCCCTTCGTGAAGAAAAAGGTGTAGAAGATGTACACGTTTCTGAAACAAAAGAAAAAGGTGTGCCACAACTATGTTTTCATTACAATCCAGCGCAAATATCTATCAGCCGCATCCGCACAATTGCAAAACAAGTGGGTTCGTCTATAACAGAAAAGATCGGACACAAGCTTATTGAGGTAAAAGGCATACGTCACACACGTCATGCACGAAGTATTGAACTTGCTCTTAAAAACTTAAAAGGAATACTGGAAGTCTCTGTTTCGGCATCTGGAATGATAAGGGTTGAGTTTGATAAAGCCTATATCAATGAATCGAAAATATTTAAAACATTACAAAAAGAAGGGCTTTCAATACCAGATACCGCAGTAAATGAAGAGCGATACTTGCGCCATATTGAGAAGAAAGTAGAAAGCAAAATTCAAGAATCGCATTCTGATGACGAACATGTCCATTATGGAGTTTTTGGTTACAATACCGATCTAATTTTTTCTATTATATCAGGTGTTCTACTTATTCTTGGCTTTGCGCTCACATTTGTTAATGCTGTTCCATACTGGGCGAGCATTTCATTATTTATCGGATCTTATTTTTTTGGTGGCTTCTACACCACAAAAGAAGCTTTTGAAAGTATCAGTAAAGGTGGTTTTCAAGTTGACTTTCTGATGCTTGTTGCAGCAATAGGAGCTGCTATTTTGGGCAAGTGGGTGGAGGGAGCATTATTATTGTTCCTGTTTAGTTTAGGACATGCACTGGAACATTACGCCATGAATAAAGCTAGGAAATCAATAGAAGCATTGGCAGACTTAGCTCCCAAAACTGCATTACTGAAAATAGATGGCAGGACAGAAGAGGTTGATATAGACCAAGTGGATATTGGTGATATTATTGTGGTGAGACCCAACAGTAAAATACCTGTCGATGGTGTTGTAACGTATGGACAAAGCAGTGTTGATCAAGCCGCAATAACGGGTGAAAGTGTACCCGTAGATAAGTTGGCGGTTGAGAACATGGATATAGACTATTCTAAAGAAAAAAATATAAATAGTGAAAATAGGGTTTATGCTGGAACCATTAATGGCAATGGCTCACTTGAAGTGCAAGTAATAAAAGAAACTAATGACACCACCCTTTCTCGATTGATTACTTTGGTAAATGAAGCACAAACCCAAAAATCACCTTCTCAACGATTTACAGACAAGTTTGAGCGATATTTCGTTCCAATAGTTTTGGGATTAGTTGTTTTGTTGTTAGGAGCTTTTCTGATAATTGATGAAACCTTTGGCGAAAGTTTTTATAGGGCAATGACGGTATTAGTTGCATCCAGTCCATGTGCATTGGCAATCTCCACACCAAGTGCTGTACTTAGTGGAGTGGCAAGAGCTGCAAAAGGAGGAGTGTTGATAAAAGGAGGCAGACCACTAGAGGACTTGGGTGTCTTATCGGCATTGGCTTTCGATAAAACAGGAACATTGACAGAAGGAAAACCAAAACTAACCGAAGTAGTTACTTTTGACAACGTAACCGAAAATGAATTACTCAAGATAGCAGTAGCCGTTGAAAGTTTAAGTGACCATCCTTTAGCACGAGCGATAGTAAGAGATGGAGTAGAACGCTTGAAGGGTGAGGACCATCCAGAGGCACAAGATTTAGAATCGGTGCTAGGTAAAGGTATTAAAGCAACATTGGGAAAAGATAAAGTGTATATTGGCAATCTTATTTTGCACGAAAATATTGATGACATAAAACCCTCTGATGCCATAAAAAAAGAAGTGAAAACACTTGAAGAGAAAGGAAACACAACGATGATTGTACGTTTCAATAACTCTTTTTTAGGCATTCTTGCATTGATGGACATTCCTCGCCCTGAAGCAAAAAGCACATTAGAGCAACTCAAAAAAGTTGGCATAAAGCGAATGATTATGCTAACGGGCGACAATCAAAGTGTAGCCGATGCTGTTGCCAAAGAAATTGGAATCACTGATGCATGGGGTGGATTATTACCAGAGGAAAAAGTAGATGCCATAAAAAAATTAAAAGAAAATGAATCGAAGGTTGCCATGGTAGGCGATGGTGTAAACGATGCGCCTGCAATGGCTCACAGCACAGTTGGTATAGCTATGGGTGCAGCAAGTTCGGATGTAGCATTAGAAACTGCCGATATTGCTTTGATGGGCAACACCTTAGAAGCCCTACCCTTTGCCATTGGATTGAGTCGGAAAACACGTCGCATTATCCAACAAAACATTTGGATTAGTTTAGGCGTAGTAGCATTGCTTATTCCCGCAACTATCCTTGGTTGGGCTAATATGGCTGTTGCTGTAGTGATTCATGAGGGATCGACACTGGTTGTGGTTCTTAATGCGCTGAGGTTGTTGAGGTATAAAAAATAAATTTATAATCGATAATCGATTTCTTTAAAATATTGGTATTATTAAACACTTTGGTTGTTTAAAAACGACTCAATTAACGATATCTTAAATAACAATTTGAATTTTTATGTTCGTCTTTCGTTGATAAGTCTTCAAAAAAATATAAAAATAGAAATAAAGTTGAATTACAACAGCTTTTTTATATAAGTTTGCAACATTCATAATATAAAATTTCATTTGACTAAACACTACTAATCATGATAAATAAAAATATTCTAACAATAAAAAATAAAAGCCATCTATGCAAAAAGATAATAGGATCAAGTTTTAAGCATGTAACCATGCTAATGACAGTTCTATTATCAATTTTTTTGTCTCAATGTAAAGAAAATGAGATAATAGATAAAAACGAGGTAGATTATCCTTTAGTGATTTCGACTGACCCCATAGATAAAGGAGTGAGTGTAACTGTTAGCAAAAATATTACTGCCTCATTCAATTTGAATATGGATGCAAATACAATCAATTCTTCATCATTTATTCTAATGCAGGGCTCAACGCCAATTTTAGGAACAATTACTCCTGCATCTGGTGAAGCAAAAACTTTCACTTTCACTCCTGAAAGCCCCCTTGAACCGTTTACCCTTTATACAGCAACTATTAAGAAAGGGGTAAGTAATCAATTGAAAAACGCACTCCAGAATGATTATGTTTGGAGTTTTACTACACAGCCTCAAATCTCGTTATCATCAAATCCCAAAGAAGGAGGCACAACAACTGGCGGAGGCAATTTCTTTTCAGATGTATCGATCAGAGTTAAGGCAATACCCGCAGATGGGTATACATTTTCCAACTGGACAGAAGGAACAGAAATTGTATCTACTGATGAAAACTATAGTTTTAAAATAGAAAGGAACAGGGAATTGGTAGCTAACTTCATCAAAATTGAACCTTTTGATAATCAACTACCTGCAGTAATCTTTAAAGGCAAACCATTTTTTCCCATTGGAGCATCTGGTTTTGGTGGCAGTAATTACGGTTCTGAAGAAGGATTTATCGATCCTGAGTTTATTGCTGCAGGCGGTAATATAGGTATTATCGGCACACTTGGTCTACCTGGTCACGAACACTATGAAAAATATCGTCAACCTAATTTATATAAAAGATTAGAAACATTCAGTAGAACACCTGCTTACCAAGACATTGCTTTAATGGTTGGCTTCGATGGGGCTTTATGGATGGATGCAAGCGAAAGCAACTCACATGGTTTAGGAGGTTATCACAAACCAGTAATTGGAGAGGAATTGATTAAACGAAAAGACATTCTTGAAAAAGATGTGCGCAAACTATCTCAAAACTCTAATATCATTGGCTACTGGTTTGATGAGCCAGAAAATTTGATTAGTCCTTATTACAGTGAAAACAGGTCAGAGTTTAAAAATGGATTTGAAGAAGGTATTGCAAGATTCAGTGCATGGGTTTATGATATTATAAAAAGAGAACATCCTAGTGCAAAAATGATGCCAACCCTCGCTTGGCAAAAAACATACGAATCAGCCAGTGCATTGTATGATATCAATATTCCAAATAATTATTCAAGTAATGAAGCGGAAAAGAACCTTTATAATGTCAACCATGATGCATACTTGGCTGTATGTGCCGCTAAAAAACATGGTGGTGGACGCTCTGTGATTTTTATGCCTGCAATGTATGACATTTTAGATAACTCTCAACCTGCAACATTCAATGAGCAGCGTTATGCTTGTTTTGCTCCTATTACACGTGGTGTGATGGGAATATTTGGATGGCGTTTAGGTCGCTGCTCACAAGAATATCGCACAAATGTCATTTTTCCCGTAATGCGTGAAGTAGCAGACTTAAAAGATTATTTTCTTGGTTCTTGGCACGACGAATTGGTAACAAGCAATCATGATGATGCTACTGTTGATTATCTTAAGGATTTAAAGGGCTACAAATTCATGGAAGAGGATAAGGAAAACAAATATAAAATGCCTGCGGTGGCAGACATTAGCTATTGCTTGAGAAAAATTGACGAAAATGGAAAATACTTACTTCTTGCCGTTAACAATCAACGCCAAAGGCTAGATGTAACTTTTCAAATTGATTTAGAGAAACTCCCTTCAGATGCATTCGATGTGTTGAATAAAAACAATGTACGTTTTGATGGTAAAAAGTTAACAGATTCTTTTGAGCCATTTGCTGTTCATGCTTATATAATAGAACCATAAAGCAGGATATCATCTGGGATTAGAATAATTATAAATACAATTCTAGCGTCCACTCCAAAAACACTCGATTGATGATAAAGTCCAGAAAGATGAATAAATAATTTCACTCCTAACGGATTTTTGGCGTTGTTTTTATTATTTGCTATAATAACTTCAGGCCTTAATGGCTTTCGCTAGGGCAAGTCTCCAGACTTTTGCTCAATCCAGCTGACACTGTTTTTTAAATATCTACTCAATTATCACAGACAATTGAAACTATTAAACTTCTCACTGTTGCTAAAAAGTCGTAAGTATTCTAACAGTAATTAAAAAAACCAACCAATGAGTTCATTGGTTGGTTTTGTAGTACCACAAAGGTACAGTTATTATTTAATTATTAAGGTATTGCCGTTATATCATGACGACTTTCACCCCAAGCAGCTATATAATCAGCAACTGCACTTGCTGGCACCTCTACAGGTATTCCAATTGGGAGCATCTCACTAGTATATGTAATAGGTGTAGTGCTTTTAAATTGGAAGGCGTCTACATTTACACATCCAATAAATCCTTTATTTGCGATAGCTGTAAGCGTTTCAGGGAAAACAACCTTCCCAGAAATTAATTTACAATTTTCGAACGCAATTGTTCCGATTGTCTGCACATTATCACCAAGGTCTAATCCAGTTATTCCGTCACATACAGCAAATGCTTTATCAGAAATTGTTGTTACTGAATTAGGTATCACCAAAGTACCAGTAACCTTTTGACAACGTATAAATGCACTGTTTCCAATCGATGTAATTTCATCATGAAAAACTATATCTGTGAACTGATTAAGATAAAACACGCTATGAGGAATTGCTTTAATTCCAATAGGAATTGTTAAAATCCCGCTAAGTTGTGCATTTTGGAATGCCCTTACTCCTAGGAAAGTCAATCCTGCAGGTAACTCTAATTCTCCAACAAGTTTCTTGCAATTCCAAAAAGCCCAATCTTCAATCCTTTTTAATCCAGAAGGAAGAGGTGTAATTGTAGTTAAGTTTGCACAGTCTGAAAATGCAGCATATCCAATCGTTTCTAAATTATCTGGTAAAACTACTGTAGTTATTTTTGTATTTACAGTACCAGGTTTATTATATTCTTTTCCAAATGCATTATCAGGTATTTTATTATCTTCGACAGTTACATCCTTCAAGTCTATATACGTTAAATTAGGCATGTCAAGTTTCAGTACCTCAAAGTCATCCTGGTTTAGTTGACCTTTCAATATTAATTTCTTGATACTTGCTTTCTGAGTATCCGAAAGAAGTGTGCCTAATGTGCCCATAGTCTCAACATACACAGTTTGAACAAAATTAAGTTGTGAACCATCCCAATCTGCATAGAAATAATAACTCTTACCTGCAGTTGGCGTTTTTGCTTCTTTGTTGTTACTACTTGTTTTCACGTTATTGTTTGCATCTTCGAGTACCAATTTCAGTTCTGGCCATCCCTTTTCAGGCAAAATTGGATACCAGCCCCAAAAAGTAATAGATTTTCCTGCGGCCAAGGTGTTAACTCCTGCTTCAAAAGAAATCCAATTGGCTGCACTTTCTGGGTTTTGGAATGCCCCACTCTCCAAATCAAAAGTTTTTCCTCCTTCTCCATTATTATAAGCCCATTGAGTGTTAGCAGAATTATCTTCTACAAGTTTTGCTTCTTGCAAGTCTAAGCTTTCAGTCCCAGTATTCATTAAAGTGATACTAATCAGTGAGCCAAGATGTTCAAATAAAACAGAAACTTCTGGATTGGTTGCATTAATATTCTTTGAGGCAAAATGAAGCATCACATCTTTTCTACTTTCGATGTCTTCAAGTGAAGTGGCAGAACCTGGATTTACGGGCAACTTAACAGTAGCTTTATCGCCTAATACCGATAACTCACCTCCACCATAAACACCATATAGATTAAAGTTTCCAGTTTCAAATCCAGTTGGAAGAGTTACATCAAATTGAGCACTCTTTCGATCGCTTGAAATATTATTCACTTCAACTGTTTGCTTTATTGTAGTTGCGCCCTCTTTTACAAAAGCAAGCTGCAATTCATCACCATCTTGCCAAGTAAGCTCAATGACGTTATCCATTTTACGCTCCAACCCAACTCTTGTGTTAGGTTTTTCAGGCATTGAGGCAGTTAGTTTTATTGTTTGACTTTGTTGAGTTTCAGAATTAGCTTCAGGTAAAAGCTCTTCATTGTTACATGCACCGAAGAACGTCATTATAACAATCGTTACTAAGGGTAATAATTTTTTCTTCATACTTATTTATTAATTTAAATGTTATATATTCGCAAAGAGAATTTAAGCACTACCAGTATTCAGGTGGCATACTAGGCGCTTCTCCACTACCACCAGCAAGTATGTTCTGCTCATTTACAATGTCCATAACTTCTATATCAGGAGAGATATAGGTTTTCTTTTCCAATGATTTAAAATCTTTTTCCACAGATTGTTTTATTTAATTATTAAAAAATTATTTTATGGAGTATTAAATACTCTGTTTTTTTATTTAGTATCTGACATCCTCCCTGGTTTTAAGTTCTTAGATAAGAAAAAAAAGCGCAAGGAAAAGGATTTCTAAGTTTTGATATTAAGTATTTTTCAAAAAGTAAATGACTGATTCAAAAAACGAGAGTAAGGCAGTATTTGCTCTTCTCTTGCAAAGTCTATTTTGATTGCTTCAAATAACACTACTCTAATCCTTATAGTTGTTAAAATAATATATATAAAAGCCATTTACATACTCGTTATATTATCTTCATAATAAACCATTAACTTACAAATATAGTATAATTCTGAAACAATCACTAACAAAAGAAAGAATTATTATAATTAATACGAGACTCTTTATAATTTCAGAACTCCTGACCCGATAAACTCTATCTGTCTTATTTAAAGAATCTAATCGATTTTCATATCGCAAATTAAAAATGTCGTATTTTTGCAAAAAAAACAATGCAAACACAACTTCCATTT